>SHVD01000032.1 GCA_009691185.1 Candidatus Nanopelagicaceae bacterium
CAGCTGCTGCGCTCGCCTACGGTTTAGATAAGGGTGATAAAGAGCAAACTATTTTAATTTTCGACTTAGGTGGTGGCACCTTTGATGTTTCACTCCTTGAAATTGGTGAGGGTGTGGTTGAGGTCAAGGCAACTAATGGTGATAACAACCTAGGAGGTGATGATTGGGATCAAGCCTTAGTTGATCACTTAGTAAAAACATTTGCCGCCAAAAATGGAATTGATTTAACAAAAGATAAGATGGCAATGCAACGTGTTCGCGAGGGTGCTGAGAAAGCAAAAATTGAACTTTCATCCTCTGCACAAACATCAATTAATCTGCCATACATCACAGTTGATGCTGAGAAGAATCCACTTTTCTTAGATGAAACTATTACTAGGGCGCAGTTCCAAGGATTAACTGCTGGCTTACTAGAGCGATGCAAGAAGCCATTCCAATCAGTATTAAAGGATACTGGAATCCCAATTGCAGACATTGATCATGTAGTTCTAGTTGGTGGTTCAACTCGTATGCCAGCTGTTGTTGATTTAGTTAAATCACTAACTGGTGGCAAAGAGCCAAATAAGGGAGTTAATCCAGATGAGGTGGTAGCTGTTGGAGCTGCCTTACAAGCAGGTGTATTAAAGGGTGAGGTTAAAGATGTGCTACTTCTTGATGTGACACCACTATCTCTTGGTATTGAGACCAAAGGTGGGGTATTTACCAAGCTAATTGAGCGAAATACCACTATTCCAACAAAGCGAAGTGAGATTTTCTCAACCGCTGATGACAATCAACCTGCGGTGCAAATTCAAGTATTCCAAGGTGAGCGCGAGATGGCTGCTTACAACAAAAAACTTGGCATGTTTGAGTTAACTGGTTTGCCACCTGCCCCACGTGGTGTCCCACAGATCGAAGTGACATTTGATATTGATGCAAATGGAATTGTTCACGTATCAGCTAAAGATCTTGGAACTGGTAAAGAACAACGGATGACAATTACCGGTGGCTCTGCATTATCTAAAGATGATATTGAGCGGATGATGAAGGATGCTGAAGCTCACGCTGATGAGGATAAGCAACGTCGGGAAGAGGCAGATGTTAGAAACTCAGGTGACTCTCTCGTCTATCAAACTGAAAAGTTCTTAAAGGATAATGCCGATAAGTTCAATGAGGGTGAGAATGCCACTAAAAAAGGTGAACTTGAAACTGCAATTGCAGATTTAAAGAAATCACTTGAGGGCAGCGATCTTTCAGCAATAAAGAGTGTAACTGAAAAAGTATCTGAGATCAGCCAACAACTAGGCGCTGCTTTATACGCAGCAAATGCAGCTCAAGCACCTGCTGGTGATACTCCTACTGATGATGGTGTGCAGGATGCTGAAGTTGTGGATGAGCAAAAGTAATGAGTGAGGAAAATCTAGCTGCCTCAGAGAAGGAACTCTCTGACGCAGTTGATGAGGTGTTAAGTGAAGCAACTGTTGTAGTTGATGAGGTGGCAACTTTAACCGCTGATCTACAACGGCTGCAGGCAGAGTATGCAAATTATCGAAAGCGAGTAGATCGTGATCGAGTTGCCACAACTGAGTTTGCATTTGCAGCAGTATTAATGGAGTTTTTACCCGTTCTAGATGATTTAGATCGGGCCGCTGAGCATGGAGAATTAACTGGTGGCTTTAAAGCGGTTGCTGATCGCATCAACGGTGTTGTTGAAAAATTAGGACTAACAAAGTTTTCTGAAGCGCCTGTGCCATTTAACCCTGAGATTCATGAAGCGTTAACCCATGAAAGTTCAAAGGAAGTAACTGAACCAACCACCTCAAAAATTTTGCAACCAGGATATAAGTTTAAAGATCGGGTAATTAGACCAGCACGGGTTGCTGTTAGCGATCCAGAAGTATCTGCATAATTCAAGGCTTTTATGGCTGCCAAGGATTTATATGAAAAGGATTACTACCAAATTCTTGGTGTAGCCAAAAACGCAGATAGTGATGCAATAAAAAAACAGTACCGAAAACTTGCCAGGCAATTACATCCAGATAAAACAAAAGGTGACAAAAAGCTGGAGGATAGATTCAAAGCGGTCTCTGAGGCTTATGACATATTAAGTGATGATAAAAAACGACGCGAATATGACGAAGCTAGGGAAGCATTCAAATCAGGTCGGATTCCATCGGGATTTAATGGTGGCGGGCAAGGTTTTAACGGCGGTGACTTCTCTGATTTATTTGGCTCAGGTGGGGATATTTTTTCAACATTATTTGGTGGTGCTCGTCAGCGTCACGGGGCTGATCTACAAACTGAAACTTCAATTGGATTTAAGGAATCTATCTATGGCACTGAGTTAAATTTAAGGCTCGCCCCTCGAGGATCTGCGCCAACAAATATCACCACCAGAGTTCCTGCTGGGATTAAAGACGGCGCAAAGATAAAAATTAAAGGCCGAGGTGCACCGGGAGCAGCAGGTCCAGGTGATCTCTATGTATTAATACATGTAACACCACATCCAATATTTTCTAGGAAGGATGAAAACATTCACCTTACTTTGCCAATTACATTTGCAGAAGCAACATTAGGTGCTGATATCTCAGTGCCAACATTAGATGGGGATGAGGTGACAGTTCGTATTGCACCCGGCACTCCGCCGGGCAGAACACTTCGAGTAAAAGGGCGCGGAGTTAAAAAAGGCCCAACTACTGGGGATTTAATGATTACTTTAGATGTGAAAGTTCCGCAACGTGTTGATGGCGCAGCTAAAAAAGCGGTTGAGGAGTTTGCTAAAGCGACAAAGGATTTTAATCCTAGGGATGAATTATTTGACAAGGCTAAGTCATGAACAACGAGAATCAAATTCCACAAGATGAGGCAGTTTATGTAATCTCGGTTGCATCCCAACTGTCAGGGCTACATCCCCAAACCCTTCGCCAATATGACCGCCTGGGAATTGTTTCCCCAAATAGAACTGTTGGAAAAAATCGTAGGTACTCACTCTTAGATATTGTGAAACTTCGTAATGTGCAGCGGTTAGTTGGTGAAGGAATAAACCTTGCAGGAATAGCCAGAATTATGCAATTGGAGGAGGCGGTGGCAAATATGTCACTTGAGGTGGCAAAACTTAGAACTGAAGTGGACGCACTCCTTGAGGCAAACCCACCAAGATCATTAGTTAAGCGAAGTGAACAAACTGTTGTTCTTTATCCAAAAGATTAATAGTAAGTAGAGATAGGCTCACCTATATGTCAGCTAAAGATGTGCTAAAAAACGAAATATTAAAAAAAGCTGTAGTGCATGGAAAAGTTATTTTATCTTCAGGCAAAGAGGCGGATTACTATGTTGATCTACGCCGAGTTACTTTGGATGCAACCGCTGCCCCATTAGTTGGTGAGGTGATGCTGGAGTTAACCAAGGATTTAGATTTCCAAGCTGTTGGTGGCTTAACACTAGGAGCTGATCCTGTTGCAACAGCAATGATGCATGTAGCAGCAAAAAGTGGCCGCAAACTAGATTCATTTGTAGTTAGAAAAGCAGAAAAAGCACATGGCCTGCAAAGACGTATTGAAGGTCCAGATGTTAAGGGAAGAAAAGTTTTGGCGGTTGAGGACACATCAACTACTGGTGGATCTGTTTTAACTGCGGTTGAGGCACTCAAGGAGGCGGGCGCAATTGTGGTTGCGGTTGCAGTAATTGTTGAAAGAGGAGCTGCACCAAAAGTTAAAGAGGCGGGGTATGAATACCGTGCGGCATACCAACTAACAGATCTTGGTTTGTGATGAAATTACTTGTCACAGGTGGCGCCGGATATATTGGTGCGGTTTTAGTAAATAAATTAATTGATGCAGGCCATCAAGTGAATGTGATCGATGATTTGAGTAATGGTTTTGTGGAGAACGTAGGCGAAAATGCAAATTTTATAAACGGATCAATTCTGGATAATGACAAATTAAATCGAGCACTAGAGGGAGTTGAGGCTGTTTTTCATTTAGCAGCAAAAATTAGAGTTGAAGAGGGTGAAAGGCAACCAGAGCTTTACAAAAAAGTTAATATTGACGGAACCTTAAATTTAATTAATAAGTGCATCGATAAAAATATTAAAAAACTGGTGTTTGCCTCAACCGCAGCCGTGTATGGAGATCCCGAAGATTTTCCTGTAAATGAAGATTCTAAAGTCAACCCGGTAAACGTTTATGGGCTAACGAAATTAGAGATTGATAAGTATCTAGAAAAAAATGCTAAATCACTTGGTTTATCTTCGATATGTTTTAGATTCTTTAATATCGGGGGAGCTTTAAAAACCAAAAAAGGTAATTGGTTAAAGATTAAGCATGAAGGTGCGACACATCTTATTCCAAGCATCCTTCATAGCTCAAATGAAAAACCTCTTTTGATTTTCGGTAATGATTGGTCAACCAAGGATGGAACTCCAACTAGAGATTTTGTGCATGTTGTTGATCTAGTAGAAGCGTTAATCAAATCATTAACCAAGTTAGAAATACCAGGGAATCAAATAATAAATTTGGGCACCTCAACAGGTTCAACTGTCCTAGAGGTTGTGAAAACTGCTGAACTAGCTCTGAAAAAAACTATCTCATATCGTTTTACTAATAGGCGGGCTGGTGACAGTTTTGCATTAGTTACAAGCAACGAAAAAGCCAAACAAGTATTAGGTTGGGTTCCAAATAAATCCTTAAGTGAAATTTTGCAAGATGCTCAAGCAGAGCTACTTGCGAATCACTAATTGTAAATATAAATCTTTGTAATTATTGGCCATTGTAGTTACTGAGAATTTTTCTTTCAGTAACTTGCCCGCACTCAATCCAATCTGGTGAAGAACTTTTTTATTCAATGAAACTTCCATAATTCGAGTTGCCATTTGCACAGGATCTGTTTGTACTAAATATCCAGTTTCATTATCTGTAATAAACTCCGATACACCGCCAACATTATTGCTAATTGTTGGCTTTCCGTAATTTGCTGCCTCTAACATAACTAGTGGTAATCCTTCATTCTTACTTGTGATTAGAAGTAAATCAAAATCAGAAATATTCTCAAATGGATTGGTGAGCCATCCAGTAAATATTATTGGAAGATTTTGTGCTTCCTGCTTTATGCTGGCAAATAATTCACCCTCCCCAACCATTGTGAGTGAGAATTTATTAGGTGATGATTTTGAAAGAAATTTCATCACCTCAATTGCGTATTTTGGATCTTTGATATCTGTAAAGCGCCCGACCCAGAGCATTTTAAATACTCCATCACTGGACTGATTTAAAGCAATCGATTTCACTGGGATCCCAATTTGTATAATTCTCCATAACAGTCTTTTTCCAATACCGAGTTTTGTTAAAGATTGCTTAGTTTCATCAGTGACTGCGACTGCAGCATCTGTGTATCTAGCCATAAACTTTTCAATAATGGTAAAAACCAAAGATTTGTAACGTGCGAAATAACCATAAATTAAATGACCATGGAAAGTATGCACAACAGGCAAATTCTTACTCACTGATTTAGCTGCAAGCCTGCCCAGAACGCCTGCTTTTGAGGTGTGGGTATTGATTAAATCTGGTTTCAATTCTTTGATGATTTCTCTTATCTCACGAAAGCTTCTTATATCATCTATTGGATTCAGTGATCGATGTAAAGTTTTTACTTTTACAAGACTCGCATTTATATTGTGGGTCTGGGTAAAATCGGTTTCATTTGACTCACAGTATCCGTGTGCAATAGTCGACTGTGCACTTAAATCACTCATAGCATTTGTTAGGTGATCTAGGAAAACAGCGGGACCGCCTGTATTCATCCTGGTAATAATATGAAGCACTTTCATCAGTGTTTGCGCTTTCTCTCCCGATAAATCTCGATAGCTATCGGCAATAAACTAAGTGCAATAATTAATGCAATAATCGGCAATAAGAATTTATCTACAGACCCTTCAATTTTTTCACCTAACAAGTAGCCAAGTAAAATAATTCCATCAGTCCAAATTATTGCGCCGATTATATTCCAAAACATAAAAACTCTGCTTGGAATATTAACAATTCCAACTATTGGATTTATTAAAGTTCTAACAAACGGAATAAATCGTGCCAAAATTAAAGCTTTACCAATACCATATTTTTCTAACCATTTTTCAGTTTGCACAACCCTTGCTTGGGTAAAAAATCTTCCATCCGGTCGATCAAATAATTTTCGTCCATACTTTGCGCCAAACCATCTGCCGACAAATGATCCAATTATGGCTGCAATTGGTGCACCAATAAATAATTCTAAGGTTGGCAGCTGATTTCCATTTAATAACGCAGCTCCAGTTCCAGATGCAGCTATGCCAGCCACAAATAAAAGAGAATCTCCTGGAAAAGCTAGGCCAAGTAACAAACCAGTCTCGGCAAATAAAATGGCCAAGATTCCAATCAGGCCAAGGTCGGTAACAATAGAGTTGGCGTCAAAGAGATTCATATAGGAGTTGAGGGTATCTGCCTCAGATAGGGAAAATAAGCGTAATTTATCCACGGCATACCTCTTTATTTGTAAAAAAGGCTCTGGGTATGCGTAAACTCGCCCGTCGTTAGTCATGTGCTCAAAGTTGAGCCCTACCCAAGGAGAGTTCTTTGAATCTTGTCCAAGTAAGCGGAAGTAATCTCACCTACGTATATGTAATTTTAGGAATCTCACTGGCAGCACTTGCCATCGCCTTCGCCCTTCGCGCCCAGGTTCTCGCACAGGATGAGGGCACAGCAAAGATGCAAGAGATTGCAGCAGCGGTGCAAGAGGGAGCTGCGGCATATCTAGCTCGCCAATTTAAAACACTCTCCGTTTTCGTGGCAATAGTTTTTGTTTTGTTATTTGCCCTACCGGGTGAGACTGACATCAAAATTGGTCGTTCAATATTTTTCTTAGTTGGCGCAGGTTTTTCTGCCCTAGTTGGTTACAACGGTATGTGGCTTGCAGTAAGAGCAAATGTTCGCGTGGCTGAGGCTGCACGTAAGGAATCTGCAGAGCGCGCCGTAAAAATTGCGTTCCGAACAGGTGGCGTTGTTGGTATGACAACTGTTGGTCTTGGTCTACTTGGGGCATCATTAGTTGTAATTATTTACAAAGAAAATGCACCAGCAGTCCTTGAAGGATTTGGTTTTGGAGCTGCGATGCTGGCGATGTTTATGCGCGTTGGTGGCGGTATCTTTACAAAGGCTGCAGATGTTGGCGCAGATTTAGTGGGAAAAGTTGAAAAGGGAATTCCTGAGGATGACCCACGAAATGCGGCAACTATTGCAGATAATGTTGGCGATAACGTTGGAGATTGTGCTGGAATGGCAGCAGATCTATTTGAGTCTTACGCTGTAACTCTTGTTGCTGCACTCATCCTTGGAAAATCTGGATTTGGTGATGCTGGTCTTATCTATCCATTAATAGTGCCCGCAATTGGTATTGTTACTGCAGTTTTGGGAATTTTCTTAACCAAACTGCGCAAGAGTGATAAATCAGCAATGACAGCAATTAATCGGTCATTTTTTACTAGCGCAATTATCAGCGCGGTATTAGTTGGTTTTGCAACCTTTACCTACCTACCAGATTCATTAATGAATATGACTGGCCTAAGTGCTGAAGCACAAGGTATTGATATTAATCCAAGAGTATTTGCCCTCGGTGCGGTGTTAATTGGTATCGCTCTCGCTGCAGCTATTCAAGTACTTACCGGCTTCTTCACCGAGGTTGGCAAGCGGCCAGTAAATGATGTGGCGGCATCCTCAAAGACAGGGGCTGCAACTGTAATTCTTGCTGGTGTTTCAGTTGGATTTGAATCAGCTGTTTACTCTGCTTTATTGATAGCTGGCGCGGTATTTGGAGCATATTTATTAGGTGGCGGCTCTGTTGTACTTTCACTATTTGCTGTTTCGTTAGCAGGAACAGGATTACTTACAACAGTTGGTGTAATTGTGGCGATGGATACCTTTGGCCCAATCTCAGATAACGCACAAGGAATTGCTGAGATGAGTGGAGATGTTAAGGGTGAGGGTGCAAAGATCCTTACATCCCTAGATGCTGTTGGAAATACAACCAAGGCGATCACCAAAGGAATTGCGATTGCAACCGCAGTTTTGGCAGCAACTGCATTATTTGGCGCCTTTACTGATGCAATTAAGAACTCTGTTATTGAAAAAGGTTTGGTAGTTAAAGATCAAGTTCTTTCACTGCAAGGTGTATTAGATGTTGCTGACCCAAGAAATCTAGTTGGATTAATCATTGGCGCAGCTGTGGTCTTTATGTTCTCAGGACTTGCAGTTAACGCTGTGAGCCGTGCAGCGGGTGCGGTAGTTGTTGAAGTTCGTGCACAATTTGAGAAGTACCCAGGAATTATGACTGGCAAGGTAAAGCCTGAGTATGGCCGAGTAGTTGATATTTGTACTCGTGACTCATTACGCGAACTTGCAACCCCAGGATTACTTGCAGTAATGGCGCCAATCGCAGTTGGATTTGGTTTAGGTGTTGGAGCACTTGGTGCATACCTTGCTGGATCAATTGGTACTGGCACATTAATGGCAGTATTCCTATCTAACTCAGGTGGTGCGTGGGATAACGCAAAGAAAATGATTGAAGATGGCAAGTTTGGTGGCAAAGGCAGTGAGGCTCATAAAGCAACTATTGTTGGCGATACCGTGGGTGATCCATTTAAAGACACCGCAGGCCCTGCAATTAACCCACTGATTAAGGTTATGAACCTAGTTGGTTTGTTAATTACTCCAGCAATTGTTGGATTCACATTAGATGATAATGAGATGATGAATATGGTCATTGCATTGTTGGCTACCGCAGTAATTATTTGGGCCCTGGTGCGAAACCGCAAACGCGCTACTGCCATCGCTTAAGTTTTACTCTTCCCCATTTAAGTTAAGAAGGAGGCACTTTGGGAACAAAGTTAGTAATTGTTGAATCCCCTACTAAGGCGCGCAAAATTGGCTCCTTTTTAGGGGATGAGTATGTGGTTGAGGCCTCTGTTGGTCATATTCGAGATCTACCACAGCGGGCAGCTGATATTCCTAAAGAGTTTAAGAAATTTGCCTGGGCAAAAGAGGGTGTGAATATTGAAGAGGAGTTCGCTCCGTTATATGTAATTAACCCAGATAAAAAATCAAAGGTTGCTGAATTAAAAGAGTTAATGAAAGATGCCGAAGAGTTAATTCTGGCAACGGACGAGGATCGTGAGGGTGAGGCAATTGCCTGGCACCTAATTGAGGTGTTACGTCCAAAGATTCCAGTTAGACGCATGGTCTTTCATGAAATAACTAAGGATGCGATTGTAAAAGCGGCTAAAGAGACCCGTGATTTAGATTATCGTTTGGTAGATGCGCAAGAAACAAGGCGGGTATTAGATCGACTTTATGGCTATCGCTTATCTCCAGTTTTGTGGAAAAAAGTTATGCCAAGAATCTCAGCAGGCCGTGTTCAATCAGTTGCAACTAGGTTAATTGTTGAGCGCGAAAGAGAACGTATGGCATTTATATCATCTGCCTGGTGGGATTTAGCAGCTGCTTGTGAACCTGGGTTTTCTGCCAGGCTTCTATCTTTAGATAGTAAGCGGGTTGCAGCTACAAATGATTTTGATGCAAATGGTGGGATTAAAGATAAATCTGCAGCAAATATTCTGTTATTAGATGAGGCGTCGGCTCGTGAATTAGTTCAATCATTAAATGGGCAAGTGTTAACTGTTAAGTCACTTGAGGAATCGCCAAGAACAGAAAGACCAAAGCCACCTTTTACAACCTCAACAATGCAACAAGATGCTGGCTCCCGCTTTGGTTGGGGCGCGCAATTAACAATGCGTATTGCCCAGCGCCTATATGAAAATGGCTTCATCACCTATATGAGAACAGACTCTGTAACGCTTTCTTCATCATCTATCACAGCAGCAAGATCCTCAGCTCAAGCACTTTATGGCAAAGAGTTTGTGTCAGCAACACCAAGAGTTTATGAAGGAAAAACAAAAAGTGCGCAAGAAGCACATGAAGCGATTAGACCAGCGGGTGAATCATTTAGAACCCCAGGTGAATTAGCACCTGAATTATCACGAGATGAGTTTGCACTATATGACTTAATTTGGAAGCGCACCATTGCATCTCAAATGTCAGATGCAAAAAAACAGCAGATGCGAGTTGATTTTCATGTTAAAACTAAAACTGGCAAAGATGCGATATTTCGAGCAAACGGTTCAGTAATTACATTTGCTGGATTTTTAGCGGCTTATGAAGATATTGTTGAAGACAAGGCTGATGTTGAAGATACTGATCGTAGATTGCCAGCAATGAGTGTTGGCGAAAAAATAAAAGTTAATGAATATAGCTGCGAGGGGCATGAGACAAAGCCGCCAGCTAGATATACCGAACCAACCTTGGTTAAAAAATTAGAAGAGTTAGGAATTGGCCGCCCATCTACATTTGCATCGATTATGCAAACTATCCAAGATCGCGGGTATGTTGCAAAACGAGGACGAGCATTAGTACCAACATTTCTAGCCTTTTCAGTTACTGGCTTACTAGAGCAGCACTTTACAAAGCTAATTGATTATGAATTCACCGCTTCTATGGAGGAGGATTTAGATCGAATTGCAAATGGTGAAGAGGAGCGAGTTGCTTGGCTTACTAAGTTTTTCTACGGTTCAGAAAATAATCCAGGGCTAGCTGATTTATCAGCAGATCTAGGCGCAATTGATGCGCAAGCAATTAACACCATGAAGATGGGTGAAGATATTGAGATTAGAGTTGGCAGATTTGGTGCATATCTGCAACAAGGCCAAGGGGATGATCGAAAGTTTGCAAATATTCCAGAGCAGATGGCACCTGATGAGTTAACACTTCCTGTTGCAATTGAATTACTTGCTAAACCATCGGGAGAGCGAAAATTAGGAGTTGATCCACAAACAGGATTAGAAGTTATTGCAAAGTCCGGACGCTTTGGAGCTTATATAACTGAGGTTTTTCCAGTGGAGATAGTTGAAGAGGGTGCTAAGAAAAAACGTAAGAAAAAAGATGCACCGAAACCAAAAACTGCATCCTTACTTTCTAGAATGTCGCTAGATACAGTTGATTTATCAGATGCTCTTCGCCTGCTATCTCTTCCTAGAACCCTTGGTACCTACCAAGATGATGTAATTACTGTGCAAAATGGTAGGTATGGCCCATATATGAAACATGGCACAGATTCTCGTACCTTAACTAGTGAAGAGCAATTATTCTCAATTGGACTAGATGAAGCGATTGAAATATATAAACAACCAAAGGTGAGAAGACGTGGAGTTGCAAAGCCGCCACTTAAGGAATTAGGTAAAGATCCACAAACAGCCCGAGATGTAATTGTTAAAGATGGAAGATTTGGCGTTTATGTAACAGATGGTGAAACAAATGCAACATTAAGACGTGGCGATGCAGTTGAGTTACTTACTCTCGAACGTGCCCTTGAATTACTTGCCGGAAGACGAGCTTGGGAGATTGAAAACCCAGGTGGTTCTAAGAAGAAGGGCAAGCGAGCAAAGAAAACTGCACCGACACTGACTGAAAAAACTGTAAAGGGTGCGGGGGCTAAAAAGAAAGCTAAGAAAGCAGCAACAGGTGTTGGTAAATTGTCACAATGAGTGAAGGCCTGGAGTACGACTGCATAATTATCGGATCTGGAATTGTTGGAATTTCATTAGGAATCGCAATGCTTGAGAGAAATCCAAGTCAACAAGTGCTTATTCTTGATAAAGAGGACAAGCCAGGAGTTCATGCAAGCGGGCGTAATTCAGGGGTATTACATGCCGGATTTTACTACTCACCAGACTCTTTAAAGGCGAAATTTTGTAGGTTAGGTAACTTTGAATTAAAGAAATTTTGTAAGGAAAATAACCTAGAAGTATTAGAGACCGGCAAAGTAGTTGTCTGCCAAGACAAAAAAGATGTAGAAAGACTTGAGAATTTATTTAGTAGAGGTATAGAAAACGGCGTGGAAATCGAAATTTTAGAGGCATATAAATTATCTACAATCGAGCCAGCGGCTCATACTATTGATAAGTTTATTTGGTCTCCCACGACGGCTGTTGGAAACCCCAAGGAAGTGATTAAAAAATTAGCAGAGAAATTTGAGAGGTTGGGTGGAACTTTTAAATTTAATTCTAAAGTAAGTCTAAAAAACAAGAATAATGAAGTTGTGATTGAAGCACAAAACATCACTTATATATCCAAAAGAATAATTAATTCTGCTGGCGCTTACGCATCTGATTTAGCAAAACAAGTTCAAGTAGGTAAGCAATACGTTTGCTTACCATTTCTAGGTACTTATAAAAAATCTCTAGCAAATGTATCAAACCCAAAAAAATTGATTTATCCAGTACCAAATCCAATAAATCCCTTTTTAGGCGTTCACACCACAAATACATTAAATGATGAGATAAAGATCGGACCTACTGCTTTTCCAGTCATTGGCAAAGAGCAGTATAGAATTCATAACG
>SHVD01000033.1 GCA_009691185.1 Candidatus Nanopelagicaceae bacterium
AATAGACAAATGTTAGGAAAAATATTTGTGCAGATAGTGTAGATATGCAGCGCTAAGAATTTAATAACCTGGGGTACGCCTTGTCCGTTCTTTGTACGGTTAGCAACCTAAAACCCCCGAAAATTGAAGTTAGCATCTGTTAATCATTACGCGTGAGCCACGCTCAGAAAGTAAATAGGAGATAACACGAATCCCTCCCCAGTGATTTCTCTTAATCACCGGGTCGGGGGTTCGAGTCCCTCACAACCCACATGTTGGCTTAACTTGTTAAACATTCTCCGAAAGTCGGAGGTATATCCACTTAATTGAAAAAGGATATACAGCCCGAATGGGGTGTATCCCGACAATCAGTTCGGATCTTGACCAATTGCTACACATTGGGCATCAGATCTATATTAATTTAAGCTAACTAAAAAAATTAATGTTTTTAATAATAGTAAGTAATTTTATATGCCTTACAGTCATGTTGTATTAAAATTAAAGGTAAGGTAGTATCAGCATATGAATAAAACAGAAAAAATGCGAATTGCCGTATTATTCGGCGGTGCAAATAGTGATAATTACCGTTCCTGCCAACAACTCAAGGATGTAGTTCCGGCTCTGATAAGTCGAAATTTTGATGTTGAAGTATTTGGAATTACTCTAGAAGGATCTTGGTTTCACTTCGATCAGTTAGATGAAGTTATAAATTTTGCAAATGGTAAAAACTTCGAATTAACCAATGAGAGTGCATTATTAATTTCTGGAAGTGATATTTCTAATTTACTTCTGCAGAGATTTATTTCTTTTGATGCTGTATATCCATTAGTTATTGGTTTTCCAGGTGCAGACGGAAGACTTGCTGGTTTATTTGAAACTTTAGGTATTAGGGTTATCGGCTCAGACTCACTGGGTTCAGCAATAGCTTCTGATAAATCTACAATCAAACTTTTATTTGAAGCTGTTGAGATAGCAACACCTAAGCATGTTGTGATTCCAGACAAAGCCTGGCGACGGGATGCACTCTCCAACGTGGCGCGCGCTGCTTCATTAAAGTTACCGATTATTGTTAAGCCTTGTAGGGGCACAAATGGAGTGGGCATAAGTTTGGTTAAGAGCCCAAAGACAATGAAAGATGCTGTTGCTATTGCCCGTAGATTTGATGGTCGGTTTATGGCAGAAGAGTACTATTCAGGTGCACGTCATTTTGAGTGTGCTGTCTTAGAAGACTCACAACAACGCAATTATGTAAGTGCTATTTTAGAAACCACATTAAGTGAGGGTGATATATTCAATTATATTATTCGTACAGATCCTTCTAAGTTTAGTCAAAAAATTGTCACAGATTTGCCGGAAGAAATAGTTAAAGTTATTAAAGAGACTACTGAAAAGGTATTTGAGGCTACTAAGATATCTGGATATCTTCAAGTAGAGTTTTTGCTTACGAAAGAAGGTAGTGTCTTAGTATTAGAAGCTAATGCCCATCCATATATCGGTCGTGATGGTTCTTTTGCAAAAGTTTGGCTAGCTGCAGGGCTTGATTACGAAGATATGATTTATGCAGCTGTAATGGAAGCGATTCGGCGACCGGTAGGTATGGTTTAAACCATCGCTTGTAGTTTATTTTTATAAGCCTTATATCCGGATAAAAAAACCTCATTAAATCCTTCAGATGTCCACGCACTACGGCCAACAAAAAGTCCATCACACGCATCTAGAGCGGCGTATGAAGCAGCATTATGAGCATTAACAGAGCCACCATAAAGTATGGGAGTATCTCCCAACTTTATTTCCATAAGTTGCTTCTTAATTATAGTTAGAATCTGGTCAACATATTTTGGGTCCGCTTCAATGCCATTAGCTCCAATTGAAAATACTGGTTCATATGCTACAACCAGTTTAGTTGAAATATTTGCAAGAGGCTTAATCTGTAATTTTAGAAACTCTGCTAAGGCATTAAAGTCATCTGCCTGCGTTGATTCTCCAATACAAAAAAGTATCGTAAGTCCCTCTTTTGATGCTAAATCTAATTGCACTCTAATCTCTTCATCTCCATCAAATAGGCGCCTGCGCTCTGCGTGCCCAATCATTACTAAATCAGAGTTGAGATTTTTTACTATCTTAGCCGAGACTTCTCCGGTTACATCCGACCCAAATGTTGCAGAAATCATTTGATTTCCTACCCAAAGTTGAGTACCAGCAGACATTGCCTTTAATGAAAGGAAAAAAGGTATTGAAGGTAGAATAAATAATTGCGCATCATCGTGAACTTGTGCAATTTTTAACGCGGCTTCAGTAATATCTTTATGAGCAGACTCGTCTAGATCCCTTTTCGTATTTGATCCAAAATAAAACACCTTACCGCCTCGCTAACATAGTCAAAGTGTAAATATTTAAATTGCTACGCTATTTTCATCAAACATAATTATATTATTGCTGTCTATCACAGTCCAAACACTTTCTCCGACATCACGACCAACTTGATGTGTAACACGTGCTTTAACTTTTAAAGATCCATATTCTAAATCGAGTAGGTACTGCCCGCCAATTCCAAGTGATTTGCGAATAACGCGGGCTTCACGAGAGTTAGGAGTTTGCTTTGATGAAACATTAATTGCTTCAGCCCTGACGCCTAAGGTTTTAACCTTACTCACTTTTGCCCCAGCTTCAATTGTTTGTATAAATAGTGAAGAAGTTATCTCAGTGCCTGACAAATTAATATGCTCTTCATCAATGAAATTCATACCAGGATTACCTAAAAACCAACCAGCAAATTGATTATTAGGTTTTTCGTAAATTTCTTTTGGAGGCGCACATTGTGTGATTACACCATCTTGCATTAGTGCAATTTGATCAGCGAGCGTCATTGCTTCAGTTTGATCATGGGTAACATAAACAATCGTTTGGGAGAGGCGACTGAAAACTTCTTTCAGTGATCTTTTAAGTTCTAATTTCGCTGTGATATCAATATTAGTAATAGGCTCATCAAAGAGAATGATTTGTGGCTGGCGTGCAACTGCTCGACCAACAGCGATTTTTTGTCTTGTACCATTATCGAGTTCTTCCACCATCTTATTTAAATCACCTGAAATTCCTAGAAGATCTGCAACATCGTTTACCCGTTTAGCTATCTCTGAGCTACTTAACTTTTCAGAGAGTAATGGAAGTTCTAAATTATGCTTAACGCTTGTACCTTTATAAATAACTGGAGACTGAAAAACCATTCCTAAGTTACGACGTTTAGTGGGCACTCTAGTTACATCAGTATCATTAAAGAATATATTCCCAGATGTAGGAGTATCAAGACCAGCAATCATGCGCATTAAGGTTGTTTTTCCACATCCTGAAGGCCCAAGCAGTACTGTGACAGAAGACTTTGGAATGCTAAAAGTAATATCATTAACAGCTTGTAATTCACCAAAGCTCTTTGTAAGACTTTTTAGATTAATATCATACAAGGGAGACACCTTTCCCAATCTTTTTCTTTGAAATAGCATCAAAGAGCGTTATCGCCTCTGCTTTAATAGAAATTTTAAGATCCTTAGATTCAAGCAACTTAATACCTACTAAATCTGTTCGCGATACAACGGTACTAATTTGCACTCCTTTCACGTCAAGATAAGCCACAAATTCAGAACCTAAGTTTTCCATAAGAGTCAATTTTGCATCAATAGTGATACTTCCTGGTTGGCTACCGATTAAAACACCCTCTGGTCGAATTCCAGCAATCGCACCCTTATAGTCACTTTTAATATCTGTGCCCACTTTAAAAACTGAAGAACTAAAAGTTGAACCATTCATTTCTCCAGAAAACACATTTACCTCAGGAAATCCTAAGGTTGCCATAGAAGATAGGTGCGATGGATTGTCATACACCTCATTTAAATTACTCTGTTGCACGATTTTGCCGTCAGCCAAAATTAAAACTGTTTTAGCCAATTGCAGCGCTTCGAGTGGATCTGAAGTTACGTAAACAAATGCAACCTTGAGCTTCTCCTGTGTTTGGCGAAGGTCATCAATTAGCCGTTCGCGTAGTTTAAAATCTAGGCCTACAAGCGGATCATCTAAAACATAAACATCTGTAGATTTGGAAAGGCCACGAGCAATCGCCACTCTTTGCTTTTGCCCACCAGAAAGTTGTACCGGCTTCTTTTCTAGCAAATCTGCAATCTTAAGAAGTTCAGAAACTCGCGCTACTGCTTCGACCTTCTCTTCTTTAGTTGCATTAATTAAATCTAGTGGGTACTCAATATTTTCACGAACAGAAAAGTGCGGGTATAGTGCAAATGATTGTGGGATGTATCCAATATTTCTTGATCCAGAGTTGGCATTTGTGACATCTTGATCACGGACTATTATTTGACCTGAATCAATCTCTTCAAGCCCCATAATTGTCCGAACAAGAACAGATTTACCATTTCCGGGCTTGCCACATATAACCGAAAAATCATTTAAAGCAGCCGAAAATGAGAGATCCTTTAGTACAGATTTTTCACCATAGGACTTTGATAGCCCTTTTACCTCTAAAGCGGAGTTCGACATATTAATTTACTCCTAAACTCTGCCAAGGTTAATTAGAAATGGTGTGATTGCAATTGATAATGCAAAGACTAGAGCCACAATTGCTAAGTACTGAAGTATTCTCTTTATTGATTGTGCAGATCCCCATTCAGGATTTATATTTCCAACAGCGATTTGTAGCGGAATAATAGCTAATAATGCGCAATACCCCAGCAAATAAACTCGATGCGAGAAGCTCTGAGCAACAAGCATAAGACAAATAGCAAGTAACCAAATTATTGTTTTTTGCAGGCGAGCTGCAAATGGTGGCTTGGTTTTCATTTAAACCTCTCCTCGCACAGTTCCAAAAGTAAGTCCAACTAACAAGTATTTTTGGAAAAAGAAAATAACTAAAGCAAGTGGCAAAACATAGAGGGTTCCAATTGATGCCACAAACGACCAATCAACCTGTCCACCCTTAGTGATTGAGGTAAACAGACCTACTGGAATTCCATAAGTTTTTAGCCCTCCTAGTTGGAAATTAAAGAGGAACTCATTCCATACGAAAATAATATTAAAAACGAAGGCTGCAACTAGACCAGAACGAACTTGTGGAAGAATTACCTTAAACATAATATGAGATCGCGTAGCACCATAAACCATGCCAGTTTCATCAAATTTTGTTGATACCCCATCTATGAATCCTTTTAGAATCCAAACTGAAAAAGGAATTGAAAACATTGTATAAAAAATAATAAGTCCTAAAAATGAGTCTTTAAGTTGTAAAAGATTAAATAGCTGGAAAAATGGAATAACAAAAGCAGCGGCTGGAACAAAGCGGGTGGAGAGCAGTAAGAACATTAAGAATTCAGTTCCGGCTGGCTTAAATCGAGAGAATGAATAAGCGGCAAGAAAAGAGACGAAGATAGCTAGAAAAACAGAAGTAAATGAATAAATTAAACTATGTACAAAATAAGCTAGTGTATTTGAAAAATTTATCGCATCCAGTAAATTTTGAAAAGTCGGCATAAAAAAGAATTTTGGCGGTATATCTAGAACTGTATTTTTTGGTTTTAATGCAGTAGCGATAATCCAAGCAATTGGTAGAAAAAATAAGATAGCTGTGGACCAGCAAAGCATAGTTAATAAACTGATTGGCCCCTTTTTGCGACTTGGCGTCATAGTAGTCGCAATACTCATGATTGTTCCTCAGCTTTCTTGCGGGCATTTAACACATATAAATAAATAGCAGTTAAGGCGATAGCAACAAAAAGTAGAAAGACTGAAACTGCTGAGGAGTAACCTAATTTAAAAGACTTAAAGGCAAATCTATATAGCGAGAGTGCAATTAACTCAGTGCGATCACCAGGACCACCATTAGTCATAATATATGTTAGGTCCATAGTCTTAAATGCATCGATTGAGCGAAGCAAAATACCAAGCATTAAAATAAATTTTGCATGAGGCCAAATCACCGTAGTTATTTGGCGTCGAATTGGCAGTTTATCAACAGAGGCAGCTTCAAGTTCAGCTTTTGGAACAGAACCAAGTGCAGCAAGAGTCATTAGTGCCATAAAAGGCGTCCACATCCAAGTATCAACAACAATTAATGTAGGAAAGGCAAGATTTGTATCGGTTAAAAAGTCTGTTTTTGATAAGCCAAGTGAGGTCAGGAAGTAATTAATTACACCAAAGGTAGGGTCTAATATTAACTTCCAAAAAAGCGCTGTTGCAATTGGTGTGACAACCATTGGTGTAAAAAATAGAGTCAGCGCAAAACGCCTACCAGGCATTTTGTCATTTTTCCAAAAAAGGACTCCGATTAATACCCCAAAAAGAGTTTGAAAAATAATTGCAATTAACAAAAATAAAAAAGTCCGTGTGACAGATTGAGATAGCTGTTCATTCTTAACAAAATCCATATAGTTAGTAACACCGATAAAAGTTGCCCCTTTGGATGAAGTTAAGGTGTAATCATAAAAACTTAATCCAAGCATCCAGATTGTTGGAAGAATGTTCATTAACCCAAAGAAAATCAGTACTGGAGTCAATAAAAGCCAACTCATCCGCTTATTCGTGCTGGCGACTGAGGTCTTCTTCTCTTTTATTTTAGACTCAAAATCTAGTACTTTTTTAGTCATCACAATCCTTCCAAATCTTAACTATAACTATTATATTAAAAAAGATGTCCTAGCGCCAAAATCTACACTAGGACATCTTTTTTTTTATAGCTTAGATCTTTAATGAATCAACATTCTCAGGAGGAGGTGTCTCTGTACGACCGGCCTTGAACAGAATCTGCTGTTGTTTTGCAGCAGCATATTCAAGAGCAGCAGCAGCTGTCTTAACCTGACCTGTTGCGTAACCATTAAATGCTTCTTGCTGAACTGCAAGCATTTCTGCATATTCAGGCAAGTGCCAGAAGTCTTGTGACCGACCTTCTTCAAGCATGTATAGGAATGGCTTTACATAGTGTGCTACAGATAGGTACTCAGGGTTGGCAGCACCTTCTTCGCTCCATGGAAGTCCACCGTTATCCTTGATGAACTTATCTTGAGTCTCTTTGGTGTACCACCACTTAAGAACGTCTATAGCAACACGCATGTGGTCATCATCATTGAATGCATTGATCACCCATGGCTGTCCGCCCATCGCTCCAATTAACTTTCCATTCCACTTAGGAAGGGGGATAGAAATAACATTTTCAGCTGGCACCTTATCTGATGACATGAACTTTCCAACTGCAAGCCATTGCCAAGCTGAGAAGGCTTTGCCTTGTGTAAAGAGATCAATCATGTCGCCGATACCAAATGCAGCGAAGTTCTTTGGCTGGTATTTCTTTAGGCCAACGAACTGCTCCATTGCCTTAGCGTTTTCAGGTGAATTTAAGATTCCATAAACATTATTAGTTTCTGGATCCCAAATCTTTCCACCTGTTGAGTAAGCAAATGGATAGTAGGCACAGCTAAAGAAGTCATACTCTTTTGAGTACATCAATGCTGTTCCGTACATACCCTTTGCTGGACGGTGGAAGAAGTCAAAAATCTCAACCAAATCTGTGTACTCAATCTCGCTAAGTACTTCATATGTTGATGGAAGATCTTTACCAGTCTTCTTCTTGAAGGCGGCTTGTTCTTTTGGATCTTCTAGCATGTCTTTACGAAGGAATACGCCTTGTGTATCCGGCATTTGTGGGAATCCCCAGCGTGTGCCTGAACCATCAGGATAAACCTGGTAAGTATTAGAAACTAAGCTAGAGAATGGCTTGATATCTAATTCTGGATTAGCAGCAAATACATCGTCTGCTTTTATAATCCAACCTGGTTCGGAAAGTGCACCTAACCACTGTGAGTCAACGATAAGTAAATTAAACTCCTGTGATTTTGATGCAAGGGTAGGTGCAACCTTTTGGAAAAGTTCACCAAATGGTGCTTCTGCAAAAGTAATCTTGTTTACGGTATAGCCATAATTTTCTAATGCGTATGCTTGGAAATCTGCCCATTGTGTTTCTGGAGCAGCGCTTGGTGGCCAGCCACCAATACGAGAGTATGCAAAGTCAATTGTCTTGCCTTTCATATTCTCTGCGTTACTTCCAAACAACGGACTGTCTTTTGCAACTGCTCCTGAATCTCCACCAGAACTACATGCAGCAAGTAGGCCTGAGAGTGAAACAGCAACAGCAGCAGCTGTTCCAGTCTTTAACAGCATGCGACGATCCAATGTCTTATCTATGATTGGTGACAAGTGAGCTCCTTTGCCATATTAGGCAATCCAAACGATTACCTAATAGGTATCAAAGAGCAGATAGAGCCAGCAGTCAAGAGGTCTAAGTACTTTTTGAGAAAGTTAGATATAACGATTCCGTGATTCATCGGTAGCAGTACTATGGTATAGGGACGTCAATTTTTTGGCAGAGGAACGTTGGTTTGGGGGCTATTGGCTATGAGAATTGCTGTTGGATCTGATTTCATTGGATTAGAGTTGAAAACTGCGCTTGTGGCAGCATTAAAGCCTAATCCACAGGTAGAGAGTTTGGAAGATATCGGCGTTTTAACGCAGGAGGATAAAAGAGATTATCCAGATATTGGGTTTGCGCTGGCAACCAAGATTGCCGAGGGTAAGGCAGACCGGGGACTCTTAGTTTGCGGCACTGGAATTGGCATGGCTATCTCAGCAAATAAAGTTCAAGGTATTCGTGCTGCAACAACCCATGACCCTTATTCGCTAGAAAGAGCGATCCTTAGTAATAACTGCCAAGTTATATGTATGGGTGCAAGAGTCATTACAGTAGAACTAGCAAAATTATTAATAGCACAATGGCTAGAATACAGTTTTGATAGTGCAGGTCCTTCAAGCGCTAAAGTCGCCAAAATAGATAAGTTTGACTTTCGTAACGCATAGATAGTTACATCTCAATTTTACTGAAGTAAGAAAGGAAAGCATGAACAAGGGAACAATTGTTTTTCCGATTGCTGACGGTGTGGAAGATCTAGAGTATTACGTATCCAGAATGCGGTTAGAAGAAGAGGGATTTAAAGTACTTGCTGCTGGAATAACAAAAGATAATATTATTGGTAAAAACGGGCTAGTTATTACTGTTGACGCACTCCTGTCAGATATTAAAGCTGATGAAGTAGTAGGTTTAGTGCTAGCTGGTGGTTGGGCGCCTGACAAACTACGTCGATATAAATATGTAAATGATCTGATAAAAAGCGTGAATGACCAAGGTAAAATTATTGGAATTATTTGCCATGGTGGCTCAATGGCAATATCTGCCAACATTGTTAAGGGCAAGAGATCAACCGGCTCACTAGGCATAAAAGATGACCTAGTTAATGCTGGTGCAATTTGGGTCGATGAATCAGCATTTACTGAAGGTAATTTGGTATGGGGTCGTGTTGTTGCTGATATTCCTAATTTTTGTCGCGAACTTGTTACAGCACTTAAATAATAACTAAACCAAATCCTTCACTAAAATTTAGGCTTTATCAAGCCCATCAGCAAAACCTTGTAGCACAATTGCCAGGGATGTCGCTCCGGCATCTTGATAGCCAATCGCTCTATCACCAAGGCGAGCTGCGCGACCTTTTTTTGGAACTAACTGTTTGGTAGCAACTGCGGCAGCAAGTGCTGTTTTAGCGGTTGAGTGCAGTGCCTCGCTGAGCGAGCCACCCTTAGTTGAAAGAATTCGAATGTGATCAACGGCTGGAAAAAATGAATCAAGCATGGTCTTATCGCCAATCTCAGCTTTACCAAGAACTTGTATGGAGTGCACCATCGCATCATAAATATTTACCCAATTAGAAATCTCATTGAGCTCCTTAAGATTTGCAGTAGCACCCGCCGCAGCCGCAAATGCAGCCTCATAAAGCGGTCCAATGGTTGCACCAACCTCATTTGCATAGGCATCAGCTGCAGATTGGAATACCTCAGCTGGTGAAACTGAATTAGGAAGAGCATTCATTGCTCTAGTAACGGCGCGCATTCCAATAGTCATTGAGACACCGTGATCACCATCACCAACTTCACCATCTAATTCACATAAATAATCTTTATTTTCTTCAACTTTTTTAGCTACATATATGAGTGCTTGAGCAACAGCATGGCCATTAATACTCTTCATAGAATTTCCACCGCTAATTTTTCTTGTACATGCAAGTGTTAACAACTGTATTCTTGATCAAATCATGCATTTCAGTATCAAGGCGCATCAAACTTACCGATACACCTGCCATCTCAAGGGCAGTAACTTGCTCTCCTACATGCTTAAAGCGAATATTTATCTGATTAGCGTCACAAATTTGTTTTACTCGACGGTAAACAACGTATAGCTCTTCAGCTGGAGAGCCGCCAAGACCATTTACTAGCAGGGCAACATCACTACCTTTATAATCTAAATCAGCCAATATTGACTCCATAATTTCATCAACTACTGAGTCAATTCCGCGGACTTTTACACGCTTTATTCCTGGCTCACCGTGTATTCCTAATCCAATTTCCATTTCATCATCTGGCAGTGTGAAAGTTGGCATACCGTTTGCTGGAACAATGCATGAGGTTAAGCCAACACCTACAGTGCGAGTGTTGTTATTTGCTTTTTGGGTTGCCGCAACAACTTCATCAAGTGTGGCCATCTGTTCAGCTTTTGCACCGGCGATATGCCAGACCAGGAAAAGCCCACCAATTCCCCGTCGCTTGGAGGCCTCTTCTTTTGGAGCAGATAACACATCATCATTTAATACAACAGATTGGACAGGTATGCCCATTGCTCGGCATTGATCTTGCGCCTTATCAAAATTAATACAATCACCTTGGTAGTTACCATATGTATACATAACACCAGCGCCACCATTTACTGCAACGGTTGCTTCCACAATTGGCTTTGAGGGTGGAGATGCAAATATATTTCCAAAGGCAGCACCATCTGCCATTCCTTGTCCAACATAGCCAGCAAATGCTGGCAAGTGACCAGATCCACCACCAACTACAATTCCAACTTTGCCGGCAATTGGGGATTTGACCCGGGCAATAGAACGTTTACCAACCGGCTTAACAATATGGTCATTTGCTAAAATGAAGCCATTAAACATCTCATCGACAACTTCAAATGGATCATTGATAAGTTTCTTCACAATGTGAATCCCTTCGGTCTAGGGGGAGTATAGGAGGAGAGTAAAGGGTGGCAATTCTTACCGTCAATCTGTAATTTACTAATCCCCAAGAGGCAGCGTAGATGTGGTTTTAATGAAAGCCAATGTTGACTTTAAGTCAATGATCCCAGCATCAGAGCCTAAGCCAGAGGCGACTAATGAGCCACATGCACTGCCTAATTGCGCAGCCTGCTGAATAGACATATTAAGAGATAACCCGGTTATAAAACCAGCACTCCAAGCGTCACCGCATCCAGTTGTGTCTACAACCTTGACTTTAAATGCTGGTATCCGAATTCTTTCACCAGATGCGCTTAAAATTAGACTTCCACGCTCACCCATTTTTAGTACTACATTTTTAGCCCCAGCATCTAGGAAATATTTACACATCTGATCGGGGTCAACTAGGCCAGTGATCATGCCCGCCTCTTCTAGATTCGGCATAAAGTAATCAAGGTAAGGCATACAGGGAAGTATTTTTTCTGCCATGTTATCTTGTTTAACACCCAAAATATCCATGGTAGTTACAGCACCTGACACTTTAGCTAACTTTAAACTCTTGAGCGTATCTGGGCCATCAAATTTGGGCATTAAATAGAAACCACCAATATGGACAAAATCAGCCTTGGCAAATACTTCATGCGGCACATCCGCAAAACTGAATTCAGCGTTTGATCCCATTACATGCAGTGCTGGTCGCTCACCATTTGGTCGAATTGGCAAAATCGTTGCAGAGGTTTGCACACCATCTTTTCTAGCCAAATATTTAGTATTTACACCATAGCGATTGAGAATTCCAATTAGGATACTTCCCATCTCATCATTACCAATTGCACCAACCGCTGTTACGTTGCAACCTAACTTTGCTAAATCTACCGATGTGCCAGCGGATGTACCGGCTGCAGTAATTCTAATTTCATCTATTAGCGATATTCCTTGGCCAGGTGGAATTTCTGAAACATCTCGGCCCAGTACATCTAATATATGAATACCAATTGAAACGACCTCGGTCATGGCTACCTCCTTTAGCTTTCTCGCCATACTATAGTGGTAGCATATTGTTTGTAGTAGGGTTTGAAAAGTAATATTTTAAATACTTTAAGAGACTGAAGCTTAATTAGAAAGTTGATTATGAATTCAAAGCAAATTCCACTACCGCTACTTGAACTTGTTGCGCGCTCTAAGAAAATCGGCGCCGATCAATCCTTTCAGCATATGTAGTGCAACTGAAGTAACTACTTCAGGCGAGCAAGCATCGCTTTTATCTCTTCAATTTGCGCAGATTGATCTTTGATGACTTTGGCACCAAATGCTTTGATC
>SHVD01000034.1 GCA_009691185.1 Candidatus Nanopelagicaceae bacterium
ATCCTCAGGTTTGCTGACTGATAAGCAAGCTAACAAACAGGGAGTAGGCGGAGAAGTTCTCGCCTACGTATGGTGATCTAATGTCACGTATTGGAAAAATGCCGATCACAATTCCATCAGGAGTTGAGATAAATGTTGCTGGTCAAACTGTTTCAGTCAAAGGTCCAAAGGGAACACTGACTCATGTACTTGCTGAGCCGATTGCAGCTAAGCAAGAGGGTTCAACTCTTACTATCTCTCGCCCAGATGAGACACGTGAAGTACGTTCACTTCATGGAATGTCTCGTACCATGATCTCGAACATGATTGAAGGAGTAACAAAGGGATACAGCAAGAAGATAAATATTGTTGGCGTGGGATACAAGGTTACTGCAAAGGGAAAAAACCTAGAGTTCGCTATCGGCTATAGCCACCCAATCAACTTTATTGCTGATGAGGGAATAACTTTTAAAATTGACTCACCAACAGAGATCACAGTTGTTGGTATTGATAAGCAATTAGTAGGTGAAACCGCTGCAAAGATTCAAGGGCTTCGCAAGGTTGATCCTTATAAGGGTAAGGGTCTACATCTTGAGGGTGCTTATATTCGCCGCAAGCAAGGAAAGACAGGTAAAAAATAATGACTATCGGTTCTAAGGTCGTTAAGGGTTCTGCTACTAAGGCGAGAATCCGCCGTCACTTCCGCCTGCGCAAACGTGTTTCTGGTACTTCAACTCGTCCACGGTTAGTGGTTTCTCGTTCTGCTCGCCACTTATTTGTGCAGGTTGTTGATGACACCACCTCCACTACTTTGGCATCTGCCTCCACTATGGAGAAGGAACTACGCAGCTTTGTAGGGGATAAAACTGCGAAGGCAAAGCAGATTGGTGAATTAATTGCCAAGCGGGCAAAAGAAAAAGGAATTTCTACTGTGGTATTTGATCGCGGTGGCAATAAGTATCACGGCCGAGTTGCAGCAGTTGCAACAAGTGCTCGTGCAAACGGATTGGAGTTCTAATGGCCGCGAATACAACCCCTACTACTGGTAGTCGCTCCGAGAAGCCAAAGGGCGGACGCGAAAAACGCGAACGTCGCGATGGTGATTTCCAAAAAGAAAAATCACCGTACACCGAGCGAGTAGTTTTCATTAACCGTGTTGCCAAAGTTGTTAAGGGTGGACGCCGTTTCTCTTTCACTGCATTAGTTGTGGTTGGAGATGGTAAAGGCATGGTTGGTATTGGATATGGCAAAGCAAAAGAGGTGCCACAAGCTATTGCGAAAGCGGTAGAAGATGGCAAAAAGAATTTCTTTAAAGTTCCATTACTAAATGGAACAATTCCTCATCCAGTACAGGGTGAAAAAGCTGCCGGAGTTATCTTGCTTCGCCCAGCATCTCCTGGAACTGGCGTAATTGCCGGTGGTCCAGTTCGCGCCGTACTTGAGTGTGCTGGAATTACCGATGTGCTTACTAAATCTTTGGGTTCAGGAAATCCAATAAATATGGTGCACGCCACCGCTGCTGCATTAAAAATGTTGGAAAACCCAACTGCAATTGCAGCTCGCCGTGGTCGTCCACTTGAAGATGTTGCTCCAGCTGCCTTGACTCGATTAATTGCAGAGCAAGTAAAGGTTGGTGCCTAATGAAAAGATTAAAAGTTACTCAAATTAGATCTAAAGTTGGAAATCCTCCTGACCAACGCGACACACTTCGTTCTCTTGGTTTAAAGCGAATCGGTGATGTAGTTGTAAAGGAAGATCGCCCAGAGATTCGTGGCATGGTTTACGCCGTGCGTCACTTAATTGCAGTTGAGGAGGTTGAGTAACAATGGTGCTTAAGATTCATCATTTACGTCCAGCACCTGGTGCTAAAACAGCTAAGACTCGCAAGGGTCGTGGTGAGGCATCAAAGGGAAAGACAGCTGGTCGTGGTGGCAAAGGAACGCGTGCTCGTAACGTAGTTCGTGCTGGGTTTGAAGGCGGTCAATTGCCATTAGTTATGCGCTTGCCAAAACTTCGTGGGTTTAAAAATCCAGAAAGAATTGAGTATCAGGCGGTAAATATTTCAACGATTAACTCACTTTATCCAAAAGGTGGAGATGTCACAGTTGAGGATTTAGTTAAAAAAGGTGCAGCTCGTATGGGTCATCCGGTAAAGGTGCTTGGTAATGGTGAGATTTCAGTGAAGGTTGCTGTTTTAGCTCATGCATTCTCCAGCTCTGCTACTGAGAAGATCACTGCCGCTGGTGGAACTGCAAAAACACTTTAATAGTTAAATTTAGATAGAAGGGAGATATCTTGTTATCAGCATTTGCCAAGGCGTTTAAAACTCCTGATCTTCGCGTCAAGATTTTCTTCACCCTAGCTATCATGGCGTTGTTTAGATTAGGTTCAGTAATTCCAACCCCTGGTGTTTCCTATGTGAATGTGCAGGAGTGTCTAAAGACTGCAAACACTGGTGGATTATTTGGTTTGATTAACCTATTTAGTGGTGGCGCATTGTTACAACTAAGCGTTTTTGCCCTCGGCATCATGCCTTACATCACCAGCTCGATCATCGTTCAATTATTAACAGTTGTAATTCCTAGATTTGAGGCCTTAAAAAAGGAAGGTCAATCAGGAACTGCCAAATTAACCCAATACACACGTTATCTAACAATTGGTTTGGCTATTTTGCAATCAACTGGATTAGTTGCAGTTGCACAAATTGAGGGTCGAATTTTTCCAAACTGTGCTCTACCAATTATTCCAGATTCATCATGGCAGCGAATTATCACCATGATTGCGGTAATGACCGCTGGTACATCAGTAATTATGTGGTTAGGTGAGTTAATCACTGATCGTGGTGTTGGAAACGGTATGTCAATCTTGATTTTCACCTCAGTTGCCGCAACATTTCCAGGTCAACTTTGGTCAATTAGATTACAAAAAGGCTGGTTTGCATTCCTATTTATTATGGCGGTTGGCGTTCTTATTGTTGCTGCGGTGGTTTTTGTGGAGCAAGCACAACGGCGAATCCCAGTTCAGTATGCCAAGCGTCAAGTAGGTCGCCAGCGATATGGCGGAACAAGTACCTATATTCCAATTAAGGTTAACCAATCAGGTGTTATTCCAGTTATTTTTGCATCTTCACTCCTTTATATTCCATCACTGATTGTTAACTTCAGTGGTAGCCAAGCTGGCTGGGCTATTTGGGTATCAAAAAATCTAGTCAATGGCGATAACTACTTCTATATCGCACTTTATGCGTTATTAATTGTTTTCTTCACCTACTTCTATGTTGCAATCACATTTAATCCAGATGAAGTCTCTGACAATATGAAAAAGTATGGTGGCTTTATTCCAGGAATCAGAGCAGGCAGACCAACCTCTGAGTATCTGCAATATGTATTATCAAGAATTACTGCCCCCGGCGCCCTCTATCTTTCCATCGTTGCCGTCATTCCATTTATTGCATTAATTCTTTTCCAAGCTTCACAAAACTTTCCATTTGGTGGCACCTCGATTTTGATTGTTGTTGGCGTTGGCTTGGATACTGCCAAGCAGATTGAATCTCAATTACAACAACGCTCGTATGAGGGATTCTTGCGCTAATGCGATTAATCCTGGTTGGACCACCAGGTGCTGGTAAAGGAACACAAGCAGTTCACCTAGCTGCTTACTACCAAATTCCACACATTTCAACTGGTGACATTTTTCGTGCTAATTTAAAAAATGGCACCGAACTTGGCAAACAAGCACAATCATTTATGGATCGCGGTGAATTAGTGCCGGATTCAGTTACAAATGAGATGGTTAAAGATCGTCTTGGTAATCCAGATGCTGCCAATGGATTTTTACTTGATGGCTTTCCACGCAACACCAACCAAGCAGAAGTTCTTGAAAAAATTTTGGTAGAGAAGAACATGCCACTTGATGCCGCCTTGGAATTAAAGATTGACCATACTGAAATTATTAAGCGATTATCAGGACGTAGAACCTGTCGCGGCTGCGGTGCATCTTCACATGTTGAGTTTGAAAAACCAAAAATGGCAGGAGTATGTGATAAGTGTGGTGATCAGTTATACCAACGCGAAGATGATAAAGAAGAGGTATTGAACCGAAGATTAGAAATTTACTCCCAACAAACTGAATCAATTATCACCTTTTATAAATCAAAGGGATTACTTAAAAACATTTCAGCAATAGGTGATGTGGAATCAATAACTAAAACAGCTATAGCAGCCCTGGGTAAGTAAGATGGCAATTGAGATAAAAAATCTCTCCCAATTAAAATCCATGCGAAAAGCTGGTTTAGTGGTGGCTGATACTTTAAAATTAATTAAGCAATCAGCTCAAGTTGGCATGACCACATTAGATTTAAATGATTTAGCAATAGCCAACCTTACCAAGCATGGTGCTACCTCATCGTTTTTGGGCTATCAAGGATTTCCAGCGGTAATTTGTGCCTCAGTTAATAGAGAGGTAGTGCATGGAATTCCTAACAAAAGAAAATTAATATCTGGTGATGTTTTATCAATTGATTTTGGGGCAATTATCCAGGGCTGGCATGGCGATGCTGCCATCTCATTTGGTCTAGGTGAGATTGATCTGGCAGATCAAAAGTTAATGGATGTATGTGAGCAATCTCTATGGCAAGGAATTGCTGCTGGCAAGTGTGGCGGTAAGTTAACTGACATATCCGCTGCTATCGAAGGTTATATAAACTCGCAAGGTAAGTATGGAATCTTGCGTGAGTATGGTGGCCATGGAATTGGCAGTGCAATGCATCAGGAGCCGCACATATTAAATTTTGGACCAGCCGGAAATGGACCAGAGTTAGTAATTGGAATGGCACTTGCAATCGAGCCAATGATTACCAGAGGCAATGAGCGCACTAAGGTTTTAAGTGATGATTGGACTGTGGTTTCACAAGATTCATCCAAAGGTGCTCACTTTGAACACACCTACACAATCGCACCAGATGGCAAAGTGTTTGTATTAACCGCATCAGATGGTGGTGTGAGTGAGCTAGCCAAATTAGGTGTTGAAATCTCTGATTTGCTCTGATCGGCCCCGGATTTTCCCGCATGATCTGAAGGGGGGATTAGCGGATTTTCTTTTTCTACCCCCACCTCCTAAACTATCCCTCCTGCCTCGCAAGGGGTAAACCTGATTTAGGACAGATAAGTAGGTATCGCTTGGCCAAGAAAGATGGTGCAATTGAGATCGAAGGCACCGTTGCTGAAGCACTACCGAATGCAATGTTCCGAGTTGAGTTAACAAATGGGCACAAAGTTTTAGCACATATCAGTGGAAAGATGCGACAGAACTACATTCGTATTTTGCCGGCAGATAAAGTGATTGTAGAACTTAGTCCATACGATCTCACCAGAGGTCGAATTATTTATCGTTACAAATAAGTAATTATTTAAACTGAAGTTGTATGGAAGGTGATCGTGAAGGTCAAACCTAGCGTTAAGAAGATTTGCGACAAATGCAAAGTCATTCGTCGTAATGGCCGGGTTATGATTATTTGCGACAACCTACGTCACAAACAACGCCAGGGTTAATTTAAGAACGCGTAATGCGACTTAGTTAAGGTAAAACTTAATTAAGACCCTCAGTCCGAAAGGCTGAGGCCAGATGAGAAATTATCTGGGGGCATTGCGGAGGACCTTTCGGATATTAGAAACAGGTAAGTTATATGGCACGTCTTGTTGGTGTAGATCTTCCTCGTGAAAAACGGGTCGAAGTCGCACTTACTTATATTTTCGGAATGGGGTTGACTCGTTCGCAAGCAGCACTTGCAGCTACTGGTATTTCACCAGATATTCGAGTCAAAGATCTACAAGAGCCAGATTTGGCAAAGCTTCGTGAATTCATTGAAGCAAATTACAAAATTGAGGGTGATCTGCGTCGTGAGGTTGCTAGCAACATTCGCCGCAAAGTTGATATTCAAAGTTATCAAGGCTCCCGCCACCGTAAAGGATTGCCAGTACGCGGACAAAGAACTCATACAAATGCCCGTACTCGCAAAGGTCCTCGTGTTGCAATCGCTGGTAAGAAAGTGGAGGCCAAGTAATGGCTACTGAAAAAACTAAACCAGCAAAAGAGGCTGCTGTAAAGGCGGCGCCAAAGAAAATTAATGCACGTAAAAAAGATAAGAAAAATGTTGCCTTTGGTCATGCCTACATCAAAAGCACATTTAACAACACCATTGTTTCGATTACCGATCCAGCAGGCGCTGTAATTGCTTGGTCATCATCTGGTCAGGTCGGATTTAAGGGTTCTCGTAAATCAACTCCATTTGCTGCGCAAATGGCAGCTGAGGCTGCTGCTCGCAAAGCACAGGAGCATGGTTTAAAGAAGGTAGATGTATTTGTTAAGGGACCTGGCTCTGGTCGGGAAACTGCAATTCGTTCATTACAAGCAGCCGGTCTTGAGGTTGGAGCCATCGCAGATGTAACTCCAGCACCACACAACGGTTGTCGCCCACGTAAACCACGTCGAGTATAAGGAAAGGGAGAAAACTATGGCTCGCTATACCGGTGCTGATTGCAAAAGATGCCGTCGCGAAAAAGTAAAGCTCTTCCTTAAGGGCTCTAAGTGCGATGGACCAAAATGTCCAATTGAGTCACGTCCATATCCACCAGGACAACATGGCCGTGCTCGTTCAAAAGATTCTGAGTACTTACTACAGATGCGTGAGAAGCAAAAATGCGCACGTATTTATGGAATTCTGGAAAGACAGTTCCGTGGTTACTACGAAGAGGCAAACCGTCTGCAAGGAAAGACTGGTGAGAATCTTTTAGTACTACTTGAAACCAGATTAGACAATGTTGTCTTCCGCGCGGGCTTTGCTAAGAGCCGTGATATGGCACGCCAATTAGTGCGCCATGGTCACTTCATAGTTAATGGCAAAAGCGTAAATATCCCCTCCTTTCAAGTAACGCCAATGGATCTAATTGATGTTGTACCAGCTTCACTTGATACAACACCATTTATTGTTGCCAGCGCCGAGCTTGGTGAGAAAACAGTTCCAGCATGGATGGAGGTTGTGGGCTCCAAGATGAGAATCCTGGTGCACGCAGTTCCAACCCGCCCAATTATTGATACTCAGGTACAAGAGCAACTAATCGTTGAGCTTTACTCCAAGTAATCAAGTTGTTTAAGCAGTAAAGATTTACCGCAGTAAAAACTAAATAGCAGTCCAACCGGAAGATCAAATAGAGGGTCTTCCAGAACTTACGGAGGAACAAAGTGCTAATTGCACAACGTCCAATCCTCACTGAGGAAGTAGTAAGCGATTACCGTTCACGGTTCATTATTGAACCGCTGGAGCCAGGTTTTGGCTACACCCTTGGTAATTCAATTCGTCGTACATTGCTATCTTCAATTCCAGGAGCAGCTGTTACTGGGATTAGAGTTAATAATGCACTGCACGAGTTCACAACATTAGAAGGTGTGAAAGAGGATCTAACTGAGATCGTCTTAAACATCAAAAACCTAGTTTTATCCTCAGATAATGATGAGCCATCACTTCTTTACATACGTAAAAATGGTGAGGGAATTGTTACTGGCGCAGATGTGGCAGCACCAGCCGGGGTTGCAGTACACAACCCAGAGCTTCACATTGCCACTTTAAACTCAAAGGCAAAGTTTGAGATTGAGTTAACTGTTGAGCGCGGTCGTGGTTACATAACTGCGGTTCAAAATAAGCAAGCAGGAGGGGAGATCGGCCGAATTCCGGTTGACTCTATTTATTCACCTGTTTTGCGTGTTACCTACAATGTTGAGGCAACTCGTGTTGAACAACGTACCGACTTCGATCGATTAGTTGTAGATGTTGAGACCAAGCGATCAATGAAGCCAGCTGATGCAATGGCATCTGCCGGAAAGACATTGGTTGAGTTGTTTGGCTTAGCACGTGAACTTAATGCAAATGCTGAAGGTATTGAGATGGGACCTTCCATTCAAGATGCAGCACTCGCCGCAGATATGGCGCTACCAATCGAGGATCTTGATCTAACAGTTCGTTCTTATAACTGCTTAAAGCGCGAAGGTATTCACACAGTTGGTGAGTTGCTTGCTCGCTCTGAGGCAGATCTTATGGATATTCGTAACTTCGGTTCCAAATCAATTGATGAGGTCAAGGCGAAATTACAATCTATGGGAATGCAACTTAAAGATAGCCCAGCAGGATTTGATCCAACAAAGCATGCCAACTATGGCAGTTCTGTTGAGGATGAACTTGTCGACGCGGATGATGTCTAGGAGAAGATAATGCCAAAACCAAGTAAAGGCCCACGCCTAGGTAGTGGACCAGCACATGAGAAATTATTACTGGGCACTCTAGCTGCGCAACTTTTTGAAAAAGGAAAGTTGACCACAACAGAAGCAAAAGCAAAGCGTCTTCGTCCATTAGCTGAGCGATTAATCACTCATGCTAAAAAAGGTGATCTGCCTGCACGTCGTCGAGTAATGGCAAGAATCTCTAGCAAATCTGTAGTGCATACTTTGTTTACAGATATTGCAAAAAGATTTGAATCCCGTAATGGTGGCTATACCCGCATTACCAAAATCGGTCCACGCAAAGGTGATAACGCACCAATGGCAGTGATTGAAATGGTTGAGGCAGGGGCGCCGACTAAAAAAGTTGCTAAAAAAGCTGCAGCGAAAGCTGAGTAATAACGCAACTAAATTAAAATTATGACTAAACCCACTCTTGAAGTTGAGAGTGGGTTTTCTCGTTTACGGGTCGATTTAACCTATGACGGAAGTGATCTGTCAGGTTGGGCAAAGCAGCCGGGGCTTCGAACAGTTCAAGAAGAGGTTGAAACCGCGCTCTCAAAAATCACCAGAAGTCAGGCAGCCACAATTGTGGCTGGTCGCACCGATGCTGGGGTGCATGCAAAACATCAAGTGCTTCATGTTGATTTGCCAGCGGATATTGATAGTGAAAACCTGGCATTTCGGCTAAATCAGATATTAAAAAGTGATATCAGAATCTTATCTGCGATGAAAGCTCCGGAGTATTTTCATGCCAGATTTGGTGCAACCTCAAGGCGTTATCAATACAAAATAATTGATGGTGGTCAAGTTACCGCGCCCCTTGATAGATATGACAGTGCAGAGTGGTTTAGATCTTTAGATATTCATCTAATGAATCAAGCTTGCCAATTAATACTAGGTGAGCATGATTTTTTCACTTTTTGTAAGCATCGCCAAGGTATGAGCACTGTGAAAAATTTAATGAAATTTGATTGGCACCGGGATGAAAAAGGTGTGGTGAGCGGAGTTATTGAGGCTAACTCTTTTGGTTATAACATGGTGAGAAATTTAGTTGGTGCTGCAGTTTGCGTTGGTGAAGGAAGATTTGAACCCAGTTGGCTTCGGAAAATACTTGATGAAAAGGTAAGAGTTTCAGATAGTTATGTTTTCCCAGCGAAGGGATTGACGCTACTTTCAATCCAATATCCACCAGCTGGGCAATATTTAGCCACTTATAACCAATATTTCACCCTACAAGATACAGATGAGGAGTAGGGCTGGTTTTTAAGCGGGGAAGTTTTCAAGTTTTGACCCAAAGCGGTATCAGCAGGTAATCTTGCGCCTCTGGAAATGACCCACTTGGGACAATCCTTATCTTAAGAAAGGCAGATGCTTGTGCGCACTTTTACACCAAAGGCAAGTGAGATTACCCGTACTTGGTATCTCATTGATGCTCAAGATGTAGTGCTCGGACGTCTTGCCACACATGCTGCAAATATTTTGTACGGAAAACACAAACCAACTTTTGCACCCCATATGGATATGGGAGATTTTGTGATTGTTATCAATGCTGACAAAGTAGTTTTGACCGGATCTAAGAGCACGCAAAAAATTGCTCACCAACACTCTGGCTATCCAGGTGGATTAACCTCAACTGTTTACGCTGATTTATTTGAAAAGTTTCCAACCCGTGCGGTTGAAAAAGCTATTAAAGGCATGTTACCTAAGAACAGTATTGGCAGATCTGCTGCTACTAAATTGAAGGTTTATGCTGGCAGTGAGCACCCACATGCTGCTCAAAATCCAAAGGTATTTGAGTTCAACCAAGTTTCTCAAATCAATAAGAAGTAATAGGGGAATAATGTCTGACGAGATTGATGACACAACTGATGAGGCAACACCAAGCTCATACAGTTCAAGCACACCAGCAGCTGCCACAAATCGCAAAGCAATTACTGCACCTGGTGGTGGCGTAGGTCGTCGTAAAGAAGCAGTTGCCAGAGTGCGCTTAGTGCCAGGATCTGGTCGCTGGGTTGTTAACGGCAAGCCACTTGAGGTTTATTTCCCAAATAAGGTTCACCAACAATCTGTAGCTGAACCATTTAAGATCGTTGGCGCTGAAGGAACTTATGATGTTTTTGCTCGTATTAATGGTGGTGGAACTTCAGGACAAGCCGGCGCACTTAGATTAGGTGTTGCCCGTGCACTTAATGCAATTGATGTTGATGCAAACCGACCAACACTTAAGAAAGCTGGCTTCTTAACTCGGGATGCACGTGTTATTGAGCGCAAGAAGTATGGTCTGAAAAAGGCTCGCAAGCGTTCTCAATACAGCAAGCGTTAATTTCTTAGCTGATTAAATAAATCATGGCCCTCTTCGGCACCGACGGTGTGCGGGGTGTTGCCAACGTTGATCTCACCGCAGAGTTAGCAGTTGATTTAGCAATTGCAGCCGCTCATGTTTTAGGTGAGATTGGTGCATTCGCAGGACATCGGCCAAAAGCAATTGTTGGTCAAGACTCTCGTGCATCGGGTGATTTTCTAGAGGCAGCAGTTGTTTCGGGATTAACTAGTGCAGGTGTTGATGTTTATCGTGTTGGTGTATTACCAACACCGGCGGTCGCATTTTTAGTAAAAGATAGTAATGCTGATCTTGGCGTCATGATTAGCGCCTCTCACAACCCAATGCCAGATAATGGAATTAAATTCTTTGCAAAGGGCGGGGATAAGTTAGCTGATCAAGTTGAGGCACAAATCGAGGCAAGGTTAGGTGAACCTTGGGATAGGCCAACTGGTTTAAATGTTGGCAGGATTATCTTTGATGAAGAGGCAAAAAATCGTTACTTAAAGTATTTGCTCTCCACCCTGGATACAAAATTAGCTGGTATTAAAGTGATTGTTGATTGCGCCAATGGCGCAGCCTCCACCGTGGCACCAATTGCATATGAAAAAGCAGGGGCATCTGTTACTGCAATATCTGCAACTCCAACTGGTTGGAATATTAATGAAAATTGCGGTTCTACCCACTTGGATAATTTAATCAATGAGGTTAAAAGAACTGGCGCAGATCTTGGTGTTGCCCATGATGGTGATGCCGATAGGTGCTTGTTAGTAGCAAAAAATGGCGAGGTAGTAGATGGTGATCAGATATTAAATATTCTTGCCCACTCCTTTTTGGCGCAAGGTAAGTTAAGTAAAAAAGCGGTAGTTGGCACCGCCATGAGTAATTTAGGCTTTATCAAATCCATGGAATCTGCCGGAATTAAGTTTGAAAAAACCGCAGTAGGTGATCGATATGTATTAGAAAAAATGTTAGAAAATGATTACACCCTAGGCGGTGAACAATCAGGTCATGTGATTATGCGTCAATTCTCAAATACCGGAGATGGGCTACTAACTGCGCTACAGGTAATGCAGGTGATGGTGCATTCAAAGAAATCACTGATCGAGCTGACAAATACCATGCAAAAATTTCCACAAGTACTAATTAATGTTAAAGATGTAGTGAAAGAAAAGTTTGCATCCTCAGTCAAAATTAAGATGGGGATCCTAGAATCAGAGAAGCAATTATCAGGTGCAGGCAGAGTCTTGGTAAGAGCATCTGGAACTGAATCACTGATTCGAGTAATGGTTGAAGCAAATGAATTGGATTTGGCTCAAAAGATCGCAGAATCATTGGCTGCCCTAGTAAGATTAGAGCTTAAGTAGTTAAAGGAGTTTCATAAATGTGCGGCATTGTTGGCTACACCGGGAGCAACTCCGCACTCTCCCCAGTGATTGAAGGGCTAAGAAAGCTTGAATACCGGGGATATGACTCAGCTGGTATCGCGCTACCAATCGCAATTGGTAAGCCGCTATTTATTGAAAAGCGTGCTGGTAAGTTAAAAAAGTTAGAGGATGCGTTAGCTAAAACACCAGATGCAAAAAGTGGAATTGGCCATACCAGGTGGGCAACACATGGCGGGCCAACTGACACTAAT
>SHVD01000035.1 GCA_009691185.1 Candidatus Nanopelagicaceae bacterium
AGGTTGCAGATAATATAAAAATCCAACAAAGTACTTGGGATTTCCTGCATAAGAGTCTACGCATGGTAGTTACACGAGGAACAGCAGCTGGTGTTTTCTCTGGTTTCCCAGTTGCAGTAAGTGGTAAGACTGGAACTGCTCAGGTTTTTGGAAAGAATCCAAACGGTAGCGCTAAAGATGACACATCATGGTTTGCATCCTATGGGCCAACAAATGATCCACAGTATGCCGTAGTTATGATGGTAAGCCAGGGTGGTTTTGGTGCATCAACCTCTGGTATTGGCGTCAGAGATATTTACGCAACATTGTTTGGCGTGAATGCCAATAAGGTTGATCTAGAGAAAGCAATATTTCCAACTGGTGTGCCAAGTACGATTGCTAAGGTGGATCTAAAGCAGGTAGCGAAAAAAGTAGATTTAACTGGAGTTAAAGTGGGCGGGGTGAAACTTAAGTGAGTTCAAACCTCAAGTATCGCTCAGCTACAAGAAGCTCTTTTGGAAAATTTGATGTGCTATTAGTTGTTGCAGTCACTGGATTATTAGCAATTGGCACATTATTGGTATATGCCGGAACCAGAGAGTGGTATAGATCAGCTGGATTAGATCCTGAGTATTATTTAAAGCGTCACATTATTAATATTTTAATTGGCGCACTCCTTGCCTATGGCACTACTTTGATTGACTATCGTCTACTTCGTGCCTACACGCCAGTAATTTGGGGTGCTGCAGTAATTGGATTAATTCTCGTGTTAATTCCTGGAGTTGGGTTGGAGGTTAATAGCGCTCAAGCATGGATTGCACTGCCTGGTGGATTCCAATTGCAACCAGCTGAGTTAGCAAAGATTGCAATTATTGTTGGCACCGCCATGATTTTGGCGGATAGAGATCGAGCTGATAAAGATCCAACTACATCAGATGTCCTTATGGCACTTGCATTGGCTGCAGTTCCTATTTTATTAATAGTTGCGCAACCAGATTTAGGAACTGTCTTAATTATTAGCGCAGCTGTTGTCGCCATGATTGGTGCCTCTGGCGCGCAAGCACGATGGGTAGTTGGCTTACTTTTACTTGGGGCGGTTGGGGTGGTAACCGCAATTCAAACAGGTGCCGTAAGTGAGTACCAAGTTGCTCGGCTGGAATCATTTGTTGATCCTTCAGCTGATCCGCAGGCAACTGGGTATCAACTGCGCCAATCTAGAATCACAATTGGTTCAGGTGGCTTACTTGGAAAAGGTTTATTTGATGGACCGCAGACCAATGGGCGGTTTGTCCCCGAGCAACAAACTGACTTTATTTTTACAGTAGCAGGGGAGGAGATTGGGTTCCTCGGTTGTTCACTAATTTTGCTCCTTTATCTGCTTGTATTTATCAGAGCATTTTCAATTTGCCGCCGCAGCAATGATTTATTTGGCCGGTTAGTTTGCATTGGGGTTATAGCCTGGTTTGCCTTCCAAACCTTTGAAAATATTGGCATGACTATGGGATTAATGCCGATGACAGGTGTGCCATTACCCTTTTTGTCATATGGCGGATCTTCGATGTTTGCCAATTTAATTGGTGTTGGTTTGCTGCTAAATGTCCATGCACGCAGCCGATAACACGCTTAAATTAGCCAAAGTTGGCTGATTGCTTGCGTATCTGAGATACTTACACCACGGAAATCAGCGCGAGGATAAAGATCCAACGCCGCGATAACCTCGATATTTTTTAGTAAGTTAAGTTAATTAATTTAGATTAATTAACCAGTGAATTAAAAAAGTATTGTAAGAGATACTGCAAAACTGCAGTAATTAATTTTAAAGAAGGATTTGATTTATATGGCCGATGAGCCTAAAGCACCACGTAAACGCGCTGCCAAAAAAGAGGCAGAGGGTGAAAGTAAGAAAGTAAGTAAAAAATCCGCTGCTATTCCAGTACCACTTTTTCAAGCAGCTCCGGTAAGTAAAACACCAAAGGCTGTAAAGCCAATTAAAAGTGAGCCAGCAGCTGTTGAGCAACAGCTCAAGGGTGATGAAAGTGAAAAAGAAGAGTTTCGTCGCAGACGTCGTCGTGGCGGAAGAGGCAGACGTCGCAATGGCAAAGAGATTGCTGAAACTGAGTCAGATGATCAAGATAGCGTGCTGCAAACTTCAGATGAAAATGAAGAGGCTTCATCAACTACTCATAAGCGTCGCAGGCGTCGCAGAGCACGTGGTGAAGGTGTAACACCGGGTGAAACTATTGAAGAGGATGGCGTACTTACTGTAGTTAAAGTGCGACCAGTTCGAGTTCGCGAGCCAAGAAGTGAAGGCAGAAGTTTTAATCGAAAAGATCGTCCTCGGTTTGATCGCGCAGATAGGCCAGATCGCAGAGAGCGTGGATCATTCGCTCGAAAGCGTGGAACGGTAATTACCGAATCAGAGTTTCTAGCACGTAGAGAAGCAGTTGATAGATCTATGTTGGTAAGGCAAATTGCAGATCGCACTCAGATTGCAATTATTGAAGATGAAGTAATGGTTGAACATTATGTAAATCGAAATAGCAATATCTCCTACGTCGGAAATATATATTTAGGTAAAGTTCAGAATGTCTTGCCATCTATGGAGGCTGCCTTCGTTGATATTGGTAAGGGTAGAAATGCAGTTCTGTATGCCGGTGAGGTCAATTGGGATGCTCATGGCTTATCCGATACCGCCCCACGCAAAATTGAACATGTTTTAAAGAGTGGTCAATCAGTATTAGTTCAAGTAACTAAGGATCCAATCGGACAAAAGGGTGCGCGGTTAACTAGTCAGATATCTCTTCCTGGTCGATACCTAGTTTATGTTCCAGGTGGTGGCATGAGCGGAATCTCGCGCAGATTGCCAGATAATGAACGTAATCGTTTGAAATCTATTTTAAAGAATCTAATCCCAGAGCAAGCTGGTGTAATTATTAGAACCGCTGCTGAGGGAGCAAGTGAAACTGATTTAGAGTCGGATGTAAGCAGGCTAAAAGTTCAGTGGGAGGATATTGATAAGCAGGCAAAGAATTCTGCAACCTCCGCGCCATCACTTTTATATAGTGAACCAGATCTAACTGTTCGGGTTATTCGCGATATCTTCAATGAAGATTTCAACAAAATGCTAGTTCAAGGTGATCAAGCTTGGGATGATATTCAAAATTACATCGGCCATATCGCACCTGAATTGGCAAACAAGATTGAAAAGTGGACAGGTCCTAGAGATCTATTTGCCGAAAACCGGGTAGAGGAGCAGTTAGCAAAAGCCTTTGATCGTAAGGTGTATCTGCCATCAGGTGGCTCACTTGTAATTGATCGCACTGAAGCGATGATTGTGATTGATATTAATACCGGTAAATTTATTGGTAAGGGTGGAAATCTTGAGGAGACTATTACTAAAAATAACTTAGAAGCCGCGGAGGAGATTGCCCGCCAACTACGGCTGCGAGATATGGGCGGAATTATCGTAATTGACTTTATCGATATGACCCTGGAATCAAACCGCGAGTTAGTACTTCGCAGATTAGTTGAGTGTTTAGGTCGAGATCGCACTAAGCATCAGGTGGCTGAAGTAACCTCACTTGGCTTGGTTCAAATGACTCGCAAACGTGTTGGTCAAGGATTAATTGAAGCCTTCTCAACAACTTGTGAAAGTTGTGGTGGTAGAGGAATTCATATCCATAGTGAGCCGGTTAAAAAAGTGGCATTAGAAAAGGATATGGATCAACGATTTGCAAAGAATAATAAGGCATCACAAGATGATGATGCGGATGAGGAAGCAGATTCAGATGATGATTCAGCTGATGATGATATAGATACTGATCAAAACTTAAATTCAAATCAAGTAGATGAACCAATTGAACAACCACCAGTTGCATCTGGCCGCCGCAAGGGGCGCAGAGCAGTCAGTACTGGGGTTATTTCAACTAGTTAATCACCTGCATTTGACCAGGAGTAGATCAATCTCTACCCTTATCTACCTAGCCAGATCTGAATTATTCACTCTTGGTTAATAACTAGAAGGAGTACACGGTGTACGCGATTGTTAAAGCAGGCGGACGGCAAGAGAAGGTTTCAGTTGGTGAGACCCTTGTTGTTGATCGTCTTGATGCGGCAGTTGGATCAAAGGTAACTTTTCCAGCAGTCCTACTAGTTGATGGCGCAGATGTAACAGCTGATCCAAAGGTGCTTGCCGGCGTTAAAGTAACTGGTGAGGTACTGGCAGAACAAAAAGGACCAAAGATTGCGATTTTGCGATACAAGAGCAAAACCGGATATCGCCGTCGACAAGGATTTCGTGCAAAATTAACAAGAGTTAAAATAACTGGAATTAACAAGTAACTACTACTTAAGGCAGGTGAAAGCAGATGGCAAGTAAAAAGGGTGTCTCCTCAACCAGAAATGGTCGCGACTCAAATGCGCAATACCTTGGCATCAAGCGATTTGCTGGCCAGGTAGTTAAGGGCGGTGAAATTTTGGTTCGCCAACGCGGAACCTACTTCCACCCAGGAAAGAATGTTGGAATTGGAAAAGATGACACATTATTTGCACTAGAAGGTGGTTCAGTTGAATTCGGTCGCGCTCGCGGTCGTCGTGTAGTAAACATCGTTCCGGTTTCTTAAACCCAGCGGATATTTAATTATGGGTCCGCTATCTGCGGGCCCATTTTTATTTGTTCTAAACAGCTAGTGAGAAGGAGTTAACATGGCAACATTTGTTGATCGTGTAACTTTGCATGCTAGCGCTGGCAAAGGTGGAGATGGATGTGTTTCAGTCCACCGCGAAAAATTTAAACCATTAGGTGGCCCAGATGGCGGCAATGGTGGACGCGGTGGCGACATTGTTTTAGTTGTTGATCCAGATGTGACTACATTATTGGATTTTCATCACTCACCACACCGTAAATCAACTGATGGTAAGAAAGGCGCAGGTGATTTTTGTAATGGTCCTGAAGGACAAGACTTAATTTTGTCGGTTCCAAATGGCACGGTGGTTAAGGATGTAAACGGAAATACCATCGCAGATTTGGTTGGTTTTGGTACCAGATTCATGGCAGCACAAGGTGGCAAGGGTGGATTGGGAAATGCTGGTTTATCTAACTCAAAACGCAGAGCGCCAGGTTTCGCACTCCTTGGTGAGCCAGGTGAGGGTCGGACATTATTTTTAGAGTTAAAAAGCGTTGCTGATATTGGATTAGTTGGCTATCCAAGTGCGGGTAAATCCTCTTTAATTGCAGCTATCTCGGCTGCTAGGCCAAAAATTGCTGATTATCCATTTACCACCCTGGTGCCAAACCTTGGTGTTGTGCAAGCTGGTGATACTAGGTTTACAGCGGCAGATGTACCGGGCTTAATTCCAGGTGCCAGCCAAGGCAAAGGTTTAGGACATGAGTTCTTGCGCCATGTTGAGCGATGTGCAGCCCTGGTTCATGTATTGGATTGTGCAACTCTTGAAACTGATCGAGATCCAGTAAAAGATTTTGATGTTATTGAAGAGGAATTAAAAGAGTATGGCGGCTTAGCAGATCGGCCAAGAATTATTGCGTTAAATAAAATAGATCTTCCAGATGGTAAAGCAATGGCAGATATGGTGCAAAAAACATTAGCAGATCGTGGTTTTCTAGTATTTCAAGTATCTGCTGCCTCCCGCGAAGGTGTCCAAGAATTAATTTATGCCATGGCACAGATAATTCAAAAAGTTCGCAAAGTACAAAAAGAGGCTCAGGTTGCCAGAATTGTGCTAAGACCGATTGCCGTTGATGATGCTGGCTTTGAAGTTATTCCAAATAAAGATGGCACATTCAACATTACTGGTGATAAACCCGAGCGATGGGTTAAGCAGACAGACTTTGCAAATGCTGAAGCAATTGGTTACTTAGCAGATCGACTTGCCTCCTACGGTATTGAGAAAGAATTATTTAAGCAGGGTGCTAAATCAGGGGATGAGGTAAGAATTGGATCAGGTGATGAGGCGGTTATTTTTGATTGGGAGCCAAGTATTGAAGCTGGCGCTGAATTACTAGCTGGCGGCCCTAGAGGAGAAGATCTTCGTCTTTCAACACCTTGGCGAATAGATTTATTAGAAGATGACATTGATCAATTAAGTGATGATGAGATTGAAATGCAATGGGAGTACAACGTGGCAAATCCCAGAAATCCTCGGGTGGATGAAGATGTCCGTTGATTTAAGCATTTGCAATCGAGTTGTAATAAAAGTTGGTTCATCGACTCTTACTGGCAACGCCGGTGCCAACCTAGATCCAAAAGCAATTGATAATTTAGTTGATGTAGTTGCAAAATTAAGAAAAGAAAATAAAGAAGTAATTGTGGTTTCATCCGGTGCTATTGCAGCAGGTTTATCTCCACTTGGTTTGTCTTCTCGTCCTTCAGATCTAATCACTCAACAAGCAGCCGCTTCAGTTGGCCAAGGCTTGCTGATGGCCAGGTACACTCAGTCCTTTAATAGATTTAAAATAACTACCTCACAGGTATTAATCACGATAGAGGATATAAATCGCCAAGGGCATGTTGAAAATATTAAGGGCGTACTGAATTCCTTATTAAAACTGGGTGTGGTTCCTATCATTAATGAAAATGACACGGTTGGCACCGATGAGATTAGGTATGGTGATAATGATGGCTTAGCAGCGCTAGTAACAACATTGATCACGGCGGATTTACTAATCCTTATTACCGATATTGATGGTTTGTATGATGCTAATCCAAAAAAAGTGAGTGCTAAACAAATTCATCAAGTATCTGACATTTCAAAGATTGATTTCAAAACACTTGGTGGTGCTGGAGCATCCGGGGTTGGAAGTGGCGGCATGATTACAAAAATTGAAGCAGCTAAGGTTGTAACTAAAGCCGGAATTGGCATGTTGCTTACTAAGCTATCTGATCTACCAGCTGCTTTAGCTGGTAATGAAGTCGGTACTTACTTTTCCCCTAACTAGTTTTTTAGGTTAGATATTTTAAGAAGTATAGATACAGTATCTTCTTCGTGTTTTGAATCAGTGGGGTTATCACTTAACTTAACAATTACAGTTCTGGTGGCCGGATTTATAAATATAAATTGACCGTGAAGTCCTTCTGCCATAATTGTGTTGGGATATGGATGCCAAGTCTGCGCACCATATCCCCAGTTATGATCTAAAGTAGTTACTGAAGTTGACATTCTATTTAGCCAATTTTTATCAATTATTTTATTTGGACCAGCGTAACCACCATTTAAGAAGAGCATGCCAATTCGACCATAATCTATTGCGGACGCATTAAAGCAACAGAAGGTTTTTTCAGTACCACCTACTCGATCAACATTCCAGGTGGCCGGGTATTTAGCACCTGCAACTTGCCAAACATTTTTACTAAAGTAATCAGCCACTCTTTTTCCAGTCACTTTTTTGATAATCATGCCAAGCATCTGTGTGTCTACACTTCGGTACTCAGCCTTACTGCCAGGTTCAAATGCCATTTTGCGATTGTTTTTTAAGAACCAATCTAAATCTGTTGTGGCATACATCTGCGCAATTGCAACTCCCCATCCGGTGGGACCTGATGGGTAATTATCAGTTACTCCCACACCAGCTTTCATATCAAGTAAATCCTTTATAGTTATTAAGTCAAAACTACTACCAGCTTCTAAATCTGGAAAGTAATCAACAAATTTATCACTTTCTTTGATTTTGCCTTGATTGATTAGTTGGCCAATCATTATTGATGTCATAGTTTTTGCCACAGAGTATGAGGGCAACTGGCTACTTTGTGTTACACCATCTTTGTACCACTCATATGTCATTACGCCATTTCTGATTACAAGAAATGCATTTGTATCTGTTTTTTTGAGAAACTCATTGAAGGGTAGTGAGGTGCCCTGATACATAATCTCTGCTGGCATTTTTTCAGAGGCAACTGGCAAGGTGATCGGATTTTTTGAAGGATCAATTACATGCCAAGGCATTAAAGTGGGAGTTTTTGATGCTGGCGCTAATCCTAATTTTATAGTGGCAATTGGCTCGGGGTAGTGGATTACTCGGGTAAAGATAAAAAGAGCGACATACAGGAGGGCGATTGATACAACTGTGTTGCGTAGGATCCTAAATAGCCGCATCATCTGACTACTCTAATTGACCGTAGGCTTAGGACATGGACGCCACAACGATAGTTGCAGATATTGCTAAAAAAGCTAGAACAGCAGCGCGCACCTTAGCAACTTCATCTGCAAAAGAGCGCAACCAAGTTTTGCTGAACATTGCTGATCAATTAGAAAAGAACCTAGATTTAATTTTAAAAGCTAACCAAATAGATATGCAGGCAGCAAAGAGTGCTGGCATTAATTCATCTCTACAAGATCGATTATCACTCACGCCAGAGAGAGTAAAAGCAATGGCGCAAGCTGCGCGCGATATTTCAAAATTATCTGATCCACTAGGAAGAGTTATTATTGAACGCAACTTAGCAAATGGTTTAAATCTAAAACAGATCTCAGTGCCCTTTGGTGTAGTAGGTATGGTCTATGAGGCCCGTCCAAATGTCACAGTGGATGCAGCGGTTATTTTAATTAAATCCGGCAATGCTGCTCTTTTGCGCGGTTCATCAACTTCAGCCGAGAGCAATCAAGTCCTAGTCGATGTTATGAAGCAATCTTTTAAAGGCACAAATATTTCAAGTGAGGTACTTCAGTTGATTCCTTCAACAGATCGAAGCACTGTCACCGCATTACTTACTGCAAGAGGGGAGGTTGATTTAGTAATTCCCCGAGGAAGTGCTGAATTAATTCGCTCCGTTGTCGATGAAGCAACCGTGCCAACGATTGAAACTGGGGCTGGGGTTTGCCATGTATATGTAGATAAGTCAGCGGATTTTAAAAAAGCAATTGCAATCTTAATTAACTCTAAGTGCGATCGGCCAAGTGTTTGCAATGCAGCCGAGACCTTACTTATTCACCAAGATATCGCTGAAGATTTCACTCCAATCGCCCTTGAAGAGCTGACAAAATCTGGTGTGATTATCAATGCGGATACAAAAAGTAAAGTGATTGCTGATAAATCTGGGATAAAGGTCAATCTTGCTGTGCAAGATTCATGGTCAACTGAGTATGGCACCTTAGAAATCAATGTTGCCCAGGTCAGTGATGTATTAGGCGCACTTGATCATATTGCCAGGTATGGCACAAAACATACTGAAGCAATAGTGGCTAGTGATCAAGACGCGATAGCTAAATTTACTTCTCTGAATGATTGCGCTGCGATCATGGTTAATGCCTCGACAAGATTTACCGATGGAGGGCAGATGGGATTTGGTGCTGAAATCGGAATTTCAAATCAAAAAATGCATGCTCGTGGGCCAATGGGACTGGAGCAAATGACAACGACAACATGGATTGTTAGCGGCAGCGGGCAAATACGCCAGTGAATTAACACCAGTTATACTCACCAATTATGGCTGCAATTTCCCGCGATGAAGTAGCAAACCTAGCCCGGTTAGCCCGAATTTCAATGTCTGATGATGAACTAGATCATTTAGCTGGTGAGATGGATGTAATTCTTGGTGCGGTAAAAAGGGTTCAAGAGGTGGCGTCCGCAGATGTCAAGCCAACTTCACATCCACTTGATGTCAATAATGTAACCCGTGAAGATGTAGTAACCCCAAGTTTGTCGCCAGAGCAATCATTATCTGGTGCGCCAGCAACTGCTGAGCAAAGATTTAAAGTGCCACAAATTTTAGGTGAAGAGTAATGAGTATTAGAGATAGTGCAGCCAGTATGGCGGCTGCTTTAGCGAAAAAAGAAATCACCTCAGTTGAGTTAACAAATCAGCACTACCAACAAATTGCTTCAACTGATAAGGATATAAATGCTTTTTTGTATTTAGACAAAGTGGGCGCTTTAGCACAAGCAGAGTTAGTAGATAAGAAGCGCCTTGCTGGTGAGAAATTATCACCACTTGCAGGTGTGCCACTTGCTTTGAAAGATGTAATGGTGCAAAAAGATGTGCCAACAACTTGTGGCTCTAAAATTTTAGAGGGCTGGAAACCACCCTATGACTCAACTGTGGTTAGTAAGTTAAAAGCTGCTGGGATTGTAATTTTAGGTAAAACAAATATGGATGAGTTTGCGATGGGCTCATCAACTGAGAACTCAGCATTTGGTCCAACTCATAACCCTTGGGATTTATCTAGAATTCCTGGTGGTTCAGGTGGTGGATCTTCAGCAGCACTTGCAGCATTTCAAGCACCACTTGCAATCGGTACCGATACTGGTGGATCAATTCGCCAACCTGCAGCTGTTACTGGAACTGTAGGAGTAAAGCCAACTTATGGCGCAGTTTCTAGATATGGATTAGTTGCATTCTCATCCTCACTTGATCAGGCAGGACCTTGTGCTCGAACAGTTTTAGATGCAGCACTTTTACACCAAGTTATTGCCGGCTTTGATCCAAAGGATTCAACCAGCATTAATCAGCTAACCCCAGATGTAGTTGCAGCTGCTAAGAAACTTGATGTAAAGGGAGTCAAGATTGGTGTAGTTAAACAATTAGCAGGAGATGGCTACCAAAAAGGTGTTGAAAACAAATTTAATGAAGCGATTGCTGAGTTAGTGAAATTAGGTGCCGAAATTGTTGAAGTATCCTGTCCAAATTTTGAGTACGCACTTGCTGCTTATTATTTAATCGCACCGAGTGAGTGCTCATCAAACTTAGCAAGATTTGATTCAATCAGATTTGGTTTAAGAGTTGGCGATGATGGGACAAGGGGCGCCGAAGAGGTAATGAATCTAACCAGGCAGGCTGGGTTTGGTCGTGAGGTAAAGCGGCGAATAATTCTTGGCACCTACGCCTTATCCTCTGGTTATTACGATGCTTATTATGGTTCAGCCCAAAAGGTGCGCACACTGATCAAGCAAGATTTTGATAAAGCATTTGCTAAATGTGATGTATTGGTCTCACCAACTACTCCGACTACAGCATTTAAAATTGGTGAAAAAAGTAATGATCCGCTTGCGATGTATTTAAATGATATTGCAACAATCCCAGTAAATATGGCTGGTATTGGCGGCATGAGTCTGCCTTGCGGTTTAGCAGATGAGGATAATTTACCGGTTGGATTTCAAATCATGTCACCTGCAATGAAAGATGATCGAATGTATTTAGTTGGCGGCGCACTTGAGGCAGCATTGCTCGCTAAGTGGAAAAAACCTATTCTAGATTTTGCACCAAAGTTAGTGGGGTCAAAATGATTCTAAATTACGATCAAGTATTAGAAAAATATGAACCAACATTAGGACTTGAGGTCCACGTTGAGTTAAATACCAAATCAAAGATGTTTTGTGGTTGCGCCACTGAGTTTGGAGCGGCGCCAAATACACAAACCTGCCCAGTCTGTTTAGGGTTGCCAGGTGCCTTGCCAGTTGTTAATAATCGGGCGATCGAGAGCACAATATTAATTGGCCTAGCCCTAAATTGTTCTATCGCACCTTTCTCAAGATTTGCTCGTAAAAATTACTTTTACCCAGATATGCCTAAGAATTTTCAAACCTCCCAGTATGACGAGCCAATCTGCATAAATGGCTACCTGGATGTTGAGATTGAAACAGATGAGGGTAGTAAAACTTTTCGGGTGGAGATTGAAAGAGTGCATATGGAGGAGGACACTGGTAAATCACTTCATGTCGGTGGCTCGACTGGACGAATTCATGGCGCTGATTACTCACTCCTTGATTACAACCGAGCTGGAATTCCGTTGGTAGAAATTGTTACCAAGATGGTGCCGAACACTGGCAAATACGCACCAGCTGTTGCCAAAGCATATGTAGCCACTTTGCGCGATATTTTAAAAGCTTTAAGAGTCTCTGATGTAAAGATGGAGCAAGGTTCACTTAGATGTGATGTGAATCTGTCACTTTCTAAATCTGGCAGTGGAAAACTTGGTACCAGAAGTGAGACAAAAAATGTTAACTCACTGCGTTCAGTTGAGAGAGCGGTGAGTGGTGAGGCGGTGCGGCAGGGAAATAGATTAGAAAGTGGTGAAAAAATTGTGCAAGAGACTCGTCACTTTTTAGAGGAGAGTGGTCAAACTAGGCCAGGTAGATCAAAGGAGCAGGCGGAGGATTA
>SHVD01000036.1 GCA_009691185.1 Candidatus Nanopelagicaceae bacterium
ACTAAGCATCACAATGAATTGATGGCTAATATAAATTTACTCAGGGCAGGTGATGGCAACAACCTTCTTAATCATTTACTGACACCCAATAGCAAGGAGTTTAAGAATGTAAGTTGGGAACATGTAATCTCCTTGACCAGCCATCCAGCCAGGTTTCAAACTCTAAATACTGTGATTGAGCAGCTACTTAATCAACGATTAACCCCGAAAAAAATATATCTAAATATTGCTGCTGAAGATATGGCAAAACTGCCCACCGCTATTTCAGCCTTGGAAAGTAATGGTATTTTGCAGATTAATAGCTGCACTAATTTAGGACCAGGCAAGAAGTTGATTCCAACTCTTCTGCTAGAAAAAGCTCTACCAATAATAGTTGTTGATGATGATTTGATCTTTGAAACAGATCTGAGTTTAAAGCTTATGATCCAGCACCACCTGACACCTACAGCAATAGTTGCCAGCAGGGTTCACAAGATTGCCTATGCCAATGATGGGAAACTCTCTCCTTATAATAATTGGCGCAAAAACTACTCCTTAGCTGATGGACCTGCTGCTAATTTATTTGCCACCTCAGGTGCTGGCACACTCTATAAAGCAGATTTTTTCCACTCAGATGTCACTGATGAAAAAGTATATAAAGAGCTCTCATTTCACACCGATGATCTTTGGTGGTTTATTCAAAGCAAACGAGTCGGCACCCTAACAAAACGACTACCTGGGATCAGTAAACTAAATTACATTGACGGTACTCAAGAAGATGGCTTGTGGCAAAGTGGTAATCAGGATAGGAATGATTCAAACTTAAAATTGTTATTATCTAAGTACTCAATTTAATTTGTCTGGTGGCGGGTGAAGGATTTGAACCTACGAAGGCATAAGCCGGGGGATTTACAGTCCCCTCCCATTGGCCGCTCGGGCAACCCGCCAAGATTGTTAAGCGTTAGTGAAGTCTAAAGCCTAGGCAGTTGTAATGCCAAAAGGGCAATTATTTATCGCTATACCGTGCAATAAATCGAACATGATCTGGGTTTAACTCTGCAACAGTTCTTGCGCCAAGTAATTTCATAGTACGAGAGATTTGTGTTTTTAAAATATCCAAAGCTCTGTCAACACCAGGTTTGCCACCTGCCATTAAGCCATAAAGATAAGCCCTGCCAATCCAGGTGAATTTTGCGCCAGTAGCGAGTGCTGCCACCACATCTGCGCCATGCATAATTCCAGTATCAATATGAACCTCTGCCTTGTTACCCACAGCTTTTACTACCTCTGGCAATAGGTGAAGTGGCACTGGGGCTCGATCTAACTGCCGGCCACCATGATTTGAAAGAATTATTGCATCTGCGCCAGATTCAATAGACATCAATGCGTCATCAACATTTTGAATTCCTTTTACTACCAGACTTCCTTGCCATTGGCCTCTAATCCACTTTAGATCCTCATAAGTAATGGTTGGATCAAACATTGAATCAAGAAGCTCTGCCACGGTGCCACTCCAAGAATCTAAAGATGCAAACTTAAGCGGATCAGTGGTTAAAAAGTTTATCCACCAAGCAGGACGAGGTATTGCGTTAAGAATTGTTTTAGATGTTAGTGAAGGTGGGATAGTCATGCCATTTCGCACATCACGTAATCTGGCGCCAGCAACTGGCACATCAACAGTTAGGACCAATGTGTCAAAGCCGGCATTCTTTGCCCGCTCAACCAAAGCCATACTGCGGTCACGATCTTTCCACATATAAAGCTGAAACCAATTACGCCCCATTGGTGCAGCTTTTGCTACATCTTCTATTGATCTAGTTCCCATTGTTGAAAGTGTGAAAGGAATACCAGCATCATAAGCAGCGCATGCACCTGCATATTCACCCTCGGTCTGCATCATTCTGGTAAAACCGGTTGGTGCTATTCCAATTGGCATACTCATCTTTTTGCCAAGCATGTTCACTGAAAGGTCAACATCTTTAACATTGCGTAATATCTTGGGTTGAAACTCTAATTTTTCATAACCTTCTCTAGCCCTGATCAAACTGGTTTCAGTATCAGCACCACCATCTGTGTAATCAAATGGTGCTTGAGGGGTACGACGTTTTGCAATATCTCTTAAATCATTAATGGTGAGCGCTCTGGTGAGTCGGCGTTTACGGGGACTCCAAATTACTTTTCGAAATTTTAATAATTGAGCAAGATCTTTTGGACTTGGTATGCGTCGCTTCACCTTCACCTGACTCACTACCACTCCAATCCATTTTTGTATTACTGGGGAAAATCTAATCAATTTAACTAGTAAAGTATAGACATGGCCGACAGTAGCTTTGACATAGTCTCAAAAATTGATCAAATGGAGTTGGATAACGCCTTCAATCAATGTGATCGTGAGATCGCAACCCGGTATGACTTTAAGAACACTGAAACCAAGATAGAAAAAACTGGCTTAAAGGTTTTACTAGAATCTGGCACTGAAGAGCGGGTAAAAGCGGCGTTGGATGTATTGAAGGATAAATTAATCAAACGGAATGTTTCTTTAAAACACCTAGATGCCAGTGAGCCAGCGTTAAGCGGTAAAACTTATCGAATCAATTGTGAGTTTAAAGAGGGTATCTCAACTGAGAATGCAAAAAAGATTGCTAAGTTCTTAAAAGAAAAGGGAGCTAAGTCTTTAAAGACTCAGATCCAAGGTGATGAACTTCGGGTTTCAAGCAAGAGTCGTGATGATTTACAAACAGCTATTGCCCAGGTCAAGAAAGAAACTTGGGAGTTCGCAGTTCAATTTACCAACTACCGATAAATAATCTAAGGACAATTTGAAGCTAAATGGTTTAGGTATTTTCTATGGTGTTAGTGCTTATGTAATTTGGGGTTTGCTGCCAGTTTATTGGCGGTGGCTTGAGCGCGCATCTGCTTTTGAAATATTAGCCAACCGTGGAGTCTGGTCATTGGTGGTATGTCTACTCTTTCTTACCTTTCAAAAGCAATTACGAGCTGCCTTTAAATTAATCACAAATATCAAAACCTTCCTTACTCTGGCTTTATCCTCATTCTTGCTGACTTTAAACTGGGGAATTTATATCTGGGCGGTTTCAGTAGATCGAGTAGTTGAGGCATCACTTGGTTATTACATGACCCCACTTGTTGTAGTTTGTTTTGGAGTCTTAATACTGAAGGAAAAGTTAAATGTGGCACAAAAGCTCTCACTCACCTTTGCTGGCATTGGTGTTGGCGTACTAACTATAGCCTTCGGCCAAATCCCACTTGTTGCCTTCGGATTAGCTTTTAGTTGGGGTTGTTATGCATTGGTTAAAAAACAGCTTGATGCCAACTCCTTGCAAACCTTATCAATTGAAATGTTGTTCGCACTCATTCCAAGTTTGACTTATATGTTCTACTTAATGAGCAATGACAAAGCCCAATTCGGTACAGATCTTTGGTTCTCACTATCTTTAATGTCCGCTGGCTTACTAACAGTGATACCACTGCTTATGTTTAACTCTGCTGCTACTAGCCTGCCGTTGACGATTACAGGATTACTTGGCTATATAAACCCAACAATCATGTTCCTAGTCGGCTTTGTTCTCTTTGACGAGCCATTAACATTTACAAAGATATTTGGGTTTATATTTATTTGGGTCGCACTTATTGTATTAGGTATTAATATGTATAAATCAGGTAGATCGGCTAACCAAAGCAAAGGTTAGATTTTTAAGCGCTTCTTTAGCGGCGCATTCTGGTAGATCAATAAGTACATCGTTTGCTTCGGTAGCAATTTTTCCTAAATATGCCTTTACCTTTTCCATCACCTTGTGAGTGCGAAGCTCTTGAATAACCTGAGATAGATCCTCATCACTAATTGGTTTAGTTAATCTACTAATTAATTCCTTATCGGCAGGATCATTCTCTGCAATCACAGATAAGGTGACTAAGGTGGGAATACCTTCCTTTAAATCAGTTCCTGGTGTTTTACCAGATGCTGTCTCATCACTTGCAACATCTAGTAGATCATCAGCAACTTGAAATGCGACCCCAACTTTTTCACCAAACTTAGTTAAGCACTCAACAACTTGCGGTGATGCACCCGATAACAAGGCACCAAATCTGGCACTTGTTGCAATAAGTGAGCCAGTTTTATCCGCTACTACCTTCATATAGTGATCTATTTGTGAGAGTCCATCGCTCTTGCCTTGCGTCTCTTTAATTTGACCAATTACTAAGCGCTCAAATGTTTTTGCTTGCAGCTTCACCGCATCTGGTCCAATATCTGCCAACATATCTGAGACCTTGGAGAAAAGGTAATCACCAGTCAAAATAGCAACTGCGTTATTCCATTTCTTATTGGCACTGATTACTCCCCGTCTTAAAACCGCATCATCCATCACATCATCGTGATATAAAGTTGCAAGATGGGTAAGTTCACAACAGACAGCTGCTTTGATAATGTCATAATTTGTTGGATCGCCAAATTGCGCAGCTAGTAGGGTTAAAAGTGGCCTAAGTCGTTTGCCCCCTGCTTCAACTAAGTGCCTTGAAGTTTCAACCACTAACGGGTAATCCCCTTTGATGTGTTCGCGCATTAACTCTTCTACTTTTTTCATATCAGCGATCAAAGAGGCCTCAAGGGATGGATCTAAATTAGGAATTCCTATCGTATTCATTTATCTTAAAAAGTTAGCAAAGTTATCTGCGCCATTAAGTAGCAGTGATGGTGCTAAACCTAAAATGATTGAAATCAGTGTTGCTATGGTGATAGAGATCCTGCTCTTAACTGATGGGATAATAACCGACACAGAATCATTTACTGGATCGGTAAAGAAAATCATAATAATTACTCGGATATAGAAGAACGCTGCAATAGCACTTGCTAACACGCCAACTACTACCAGTGCAATATTTCCAGATTTATACGCTGCTGAAAAAATAGCAAACTTTGCAATAAAGCCAGAGGTAAGTGGAATTCCAGCAAAACTAAGAAGCAAGAAGGCGAATACCCCTGCGACCAGCGGTGACTTTTTTCCTAAACCAATCCAACGATTTAGATCAGTGACCTCACCAGCAGAGTCCTTGACTAAGCCGATGATGCCAAAGGCTGCGAGTGTGGTGAAACCATATGTAAATAGATAAAAGAGTGAAGCGGCTAAGCCATCCTTATTTAATGCCACCACCCCCGATAGTAAAAATCCGGCGTGAGCGATAGATGAGTAGGCGAGCATTCGTTTAATGTCACGCTGTGTGATTGCAACAATTGAGCCAAATATCATGGTCAAGATTGCGATGACAGTAATTATTGGTTGCCAGAGGGTTTGTGACTGCGCAAATCCAACATAGAAGATTCTTAATATCGCACCAAAGGCTGCCACCTTTGTACAGGCAGCCATAAATGCAGTAATTGGCGTTGGTGCACCTTGATAAACATCTGGGGTCCAGGAGTGAAATGGAACAGCGCTGATTTTAAATAGTAAGCCAACTGAGAGGAAAACAATTCCAATCAGCAGGAATACCTCATTGGCAGTACCAAATGCTGCGCTGATACCAGATAGTGAAATAGTTCCGGCATATCCATACAGAAAAGCTGCACCAAATAAGAAAAACGCTGACGCATACGCGCCTAATAAGAAGTATTTAAGCGCTGCTTCTTGTGAAAGTAAGCGCTTGCGCCGGCTTAATCCAGCCAATAAGTAAAGTGGGAGTGAGAAAACTTCGAGCGCTACAAATAAAGTAATTAAATCAGTGGCAACTGGAAATAGCATCATGCCACCTACTGCAAACAAGAACAGTGGGAAGATCTCAGTTTGCTGACTCTTTTGTTGCAGTGTGTTGATTTCTTCACTCGACCCTGGCACAGCAGATGCTTGAGCGACGAAATTATCTTGATCTGCAATTAGTAATACCGCAACAAGTGCAAGTAAAACCACTGTTGCTTGTAAGAAAATACCAGCTTTATCAATAGCTACAGAGTTAACTGCTGCGGTGGTAGAGCTTAGATCTCTTATTCGCCAAAGTTGTTGCAGTGCTAGCAGTAATGCGCCAAGACTTATTGTCAATTGAACTGCTGCTCTGTGAGTTTTTGCTAAAAAAGCCTCAACTAGCACCCCAGCAACTGCGCCACCAAAAACGATCAACATAGGTGCAAGTAGTGAGTAGGAAAGTGATGGCGCAGTCAACATTATTTGCTCACCTGCGCAAGTGGATCAGTAAAGCCAGCATTAGTGACTACTTGCGCTGATGTCGGGTTTATTACATCTAAAACTGGTTTTGGATAAAAGCCCATTATTACAATTACTAAAATAACCGGTGCGATAGCAATTTTTTCTCTGATATTTAAATCCTTAAGATTCTCATTTCCTGGTGTGGTTGGGCCCTGCAGCGCCTTTTGAACTGGAATCAAGATATATAAAGCCGCAAGCACAATTCCTAAGGTGCCAATAACCGCTGCTACTGGATACCTTGTGTATGTACCAACAAGTACTAAAAATTCACTAACAAAGCTAGATAACCCAGGTAGAGCTAAGCCAGACATTCCAGCAATAAAAAATGTCCAGGCCATAACTGGAGTGACTCTTTGTAAGCCACCAAAATCAGAAATAGTTGAAGAGCCTCGTCTTGCCATCATCCAGCCGGCAATTAAGAAGAGTGCTGCAGTTGAAAAGCCGTGATTAACCATATAAAGATTTGCACCAGACATTCCTTGTGATGTCATGGCAAAAATACCCATTGTGATGAATCCAAAGTGAGAGATGGATGTGAAGGCAATTAAACCCTTTATATCTGACTGGCCAATTGCCATAAATGCGCCATAAATTATCGATATAACAGCTAGGGTAATTATTAAAGGAGTGAATGTTTTGCTGGCATCTGGAAATAATTCAATACAAAACCGAATCATTCCGTAGGTGCCGACTTTGTCTAATACTCCAAGAAGTAAAACCGAGGTTCCTGGGGTGGCTGATTTAGCGGCATCTGGTAACCAAGTGTGAAACGGCCACAATGGTGCTTTGATTGCAAAGGCAATAAAAAAGCCAAGGAAGAGGAAGTTTTCAGTTTGATTATCAATTTCCAAGATTGCAAGTTGGGCTAAATCAAAGGTTGCACCAATTTGATTTCCAGAGATAACATAAATACCAATAATTGAAGCTAGCATTAATAATCCACCAAATAAGCTATAGAGAAGGAACTTGATTGCTGCCGCAGATCGATTACCACTACCGTAGCCGCCAATTAGGAAGTAAATAGGAATCAACATGGCTTCAAAGAAAACATAGAACAAGAACAAATCCGTTGCAGCAAAAACCCCAATCATCAGTGTTTCTAAGGCAAGTATTAATACATAAAAACTTTTTACTCCCCAACGGCCAGAATCTGATTCATTCCAGGTGGCAAGTACAACTATGGGTAGTAAAATTGTGGCTAATAAGATTAAAACCAATGAGATCCCATCTATTCCCACTGCATAATTAATATTAAATGATGAGATCCAAGAGTTACTCTGCACATACTGCATTTTGGTATCAGCTTTATCAAAACCTGTAGCAAGTAGGATTGAAATCACGGCTACAATTAGAGTTACTCCCAGTGCAAACTTTTTAATTAATTCACTATTTTTACTCGGTACAACCGCCAAAATTATCGCACCAATTAATGGCAACACTCCTATTACTGTCAATAAACTCATGCAGTCACCGACCAAATTACCGCTATCAGTGCAAGAGCTCCGATTACCATCATTAGCGCATAACTTCTTACGTAACCATTTTGCAGGGTTCTAAGTTTGTTAGCAGCTGTTAATGAAACACTTCCTACAGCTCTCACTAAACCATCAATAACTAGATAATCAATCTTTAGCAATCTGCCTACTAATGATTGACCAGGACGCATAAATGCTGCTTCATTAATGCTATCTTGGAATAGATCTTTTCTTGCTGCAGTGGTGAGTATGGAAACCTTTTCTGGCGCCAAATCTGCTTGCGCACTACGATATTTATTGACTGCTATTGATATACCAATAATTACAGCGGTTAGTGTCAGTAGTGAAACAATAATTGGTGACAAGAACTCCCCTGAGTGATGTTCCTTAAGAGGATTTACCACCGGCTCTAACCAATGCACTAGTGCTTCACCGCGTGCTAAGAAAAATCCAGATACAACTGATCCAACTGAGAGTAGGCCAATTGGAATCAACATAAGCGCCGGGCTTTCAGCAGGCTCATCCTTATGACCCCACCGCTCATTGCCAAAAAAAGTCAGTAGCACAACTCTTGTCATATAGAAAGCTGTAATCATTGCGCCAAGTAATGTCGTGATACCTAGTAGTAAACCTTTGCTACCACCAGCATTAAATGCTGTCTCAATGATTTTATCCTTAGAGTAAAAGCCAGCAAATGGTGGAACGCCAATGATTGCTAAGTAAGCAAGACCAAAAGTTAAGGCGGTGATCGGCATAAACTTTCCTATTCCGCCATACCTTCGCATATTTACTTCATCTTTCATGCCATGCATTACCGAACCAGCACCCAAAAACATACTTGCTTTAAAGAATCCATGGGTTAATAAATGCATTATTGCAAAGGCGTAACCAATTGGACCAAGACCAGTTGCCAAGATCATGTATCCGATCTGTGACATTGTTGATGCAGCCAGCGCTTTTTTAATATCATCTTTTGCAGTTCCAATGATTGCCCCAAACAACAAAGTAATACCACCAACTATGACCACCATAAGTTGCGCGGTTGGAGCTGCATCAAAAATAAAATTAGACCTAGTAATTAAATAAACTCCTGCAGTCACCATAGTTGCCGCATGGATCAGTGCTGATACTGGTGTCGGACCAGCCATTGCATCTCCAAGCCAAGATTGCAGTGGGAATTGCGCTGACTTACCACAAGCAGCTAGTAACAACATCAAACCAATTGCAGTCAGTTGAGTTGTTGAAGCTAACTCCGTCTGCTCTTTTATGCCCGAGAATGAGACATCACCAAAGGTTGCAAAGGCAATCATGATTGCAAGAGATAGACCAGCATCGCCAACTCGATTAGCAACAAATGCTTTTTTAGCAGCTGTTGCATAAGCCGGCTTTTGATTCCAGAACCCGATTAACAAGTAGGAAGCTAGACCAACACCTTCCCAACCCACATAAAGATTTAAGTATGAATCTCCTAAAACCAATAGAAGCATCGCAGCAATAAATAGATTTAAATATGCAAAAAATCTGCGCCGATCTAAATCAAGTGACATATAGGCAATTGAATAAATATGAATCAGGGTTCCAACACCAGTAATTAATAGGACAAAACAAATAGATAATTGGTCTAAAAGGAGTGCCGCATCCACATTAAGTGAGCCAACTGAGATCCAAGTAAATAGTTTTTGCGTGACTGCGCGATTTTCTGCAGACCTAGATTGCATCGCAAAAAACTCAACTAGACCGATTGTGAATGTTGAGGCAGAAACTATGCAAGCCATTACATGGCCCCAGGAGTTTGCACGTTTGCCAATTAGCAACAAAATTGCAGAACTAAATAGTGGTAGTGCTATTAGCCAAGCTAAATTTGCTGAAGTTTGCAACATTATCGCTTCAACAAACTTGCATCATCAACTGATGCTGAGCGGCGGGATCGATATATGGTCACGATAATTGCTAGTCCAACTACCACCTCACAAGCTGCAACCACCATGGTAAAGAAAGCAACTACTTGTCCCTCTAGATTGCTATTTATTCTGGCAAAGGTTACAAATGCAAGATTGGCCGCATTGAGCATTAATTCAATACACATAAACACAACTATTGAGTTACGTCGCACCACAACACCAATTGCTCCAATTGTAAAAAGAATGGCAGAAAGATAAAGGTAATTAGCAATTGCCATTACTTTTCCTCCTCTTCCTCTTTCATTTGGAAATCAGCACTTTCAATTATGTCGCCACGAGCTTGTAAAACTTTAGATATTGAGGTTGGTGCAGCTTTTCCAGTTGGCAAAAGTGCAGGTACATCTACCGCGTTATGAAGTGCGTAGACACCAGAACTTGGTAAGCCAGCGGCATCCTTTAACTCACCTTTTCTAAATCGAGCGATAGAAAGATCACGTTGTGCAAACTGTGATCTTGTTTTTTGACTATGCCCTAAAACCATTGCACCAATTGCTGCTGTGATCAGCAGCGCTGATACAACCTCGAAGGCGAATACGTATCGAGTAAATAGTTGCTCTGCAATGCCAAATGCATTTCCTTCAGCGTTTGCTGTGCTTAATCCATATATTGGTCTACCAAATGTTGCTCGAGCAATCAAAGTGACTAATAATCCACCAAAACCTACTGCTGCCATAATTGCAAGCGGCCTAAGACCTGGAATATTTTCTTCCAATGAATCAGAGGTATCTACGCCAACTAACATTAAAATAAATAGGAATAACATCATTACTGCGCCGGTATAAACAACTATCTGTACTATCCCTAGAAAAAGTGCATCTTGAGCAATATAAAAAATTGCTAATGAAATCATTACCCATGCAAGCAGTAATGCTGAGTGCACTGCTTTTTTTACTAATAGCATCCCAAGGGATGCCAAAATTGAAAGTGGCGCTAAAAAATAAAACAGGTATGACTCTGGTGTTGCAGTTGTGCCAACATCCAAAGCCAGATTAATCACTTTTTGCAACTCCTTGTGATGGATGTGATTCAGTTACCTCACCGCGATAATAATTACCATCATCAGTATTTGGATACATTGGATGGGGCGGTGGCACCATGCCCGCACGAAGTGGTCCTAATAAATCATCTTTTTCAAAGATTAATTTGGCCCGAGTGTTGTCTGCAAGTTCATACTCATTAGTCATTGTGAGCGCTCTGGTTGGACAAGCTTCAATACATAATCCGCAAAATATACAGCGAAGATAATTTATTTGATAAACCTTGCCGTAACGCTCACCAGGGGAATACTGCTCACCCTCTTTATTATCAGCACCTTCTACATAAATAGCATCCGCCGGACATGCCCAAGCGCATAGTTCACAGCCAATACATTTTTCTAATCCATCTGGATGGCGATTTAATTGATGACGCCCGTGAAATCTTTCAGCAGTCGGTTCTTTCTCCTCTGGATACTGCACGGTATTAACTTTCTTAAACATAGTTCTAAAGGTCACCCAGAAACCAAGAAGTTGTTTAGGAAAGCTTGCACTCTCCTGGTTTGTTATTGGTGCTTTATCTTGATCAGATTTAGCTAGGCCAAACTCCTCGTGCCGTGGCAGTAATTCATCAGCCATTTAATTGCTCCACTCTTGAGGTTGGTATTGCTGGGACTGGGAATCCTGGATCACTACTCTCTAACACTTTTGCAGCTTTTCTAATCTGAGTTTGCTTGCGATCGACTAATGATGTCACTGCTAAATACATAAGAGCCACTGCAAAGACAAAAGCAAAAATTAATAATCGAGGAGCATTCTGTTGTGATAAGACTCTTAATGTAGCAACTACCATGATCCAAGCTAATGAGAATGGGATTAATACCTTCCAACCAAACTTCATAAATTGGTCGTAGCGAAGCCGTGGGAGAGTTCCTCTTAGCCAAACAAAAACAAAGAAAAATGCTAAAACTTTTATTAGGAACCAGAATAATGTGAACCAACCGCCTAGCCACTGCTCAGTGAAGCCAAGGCCAGGGAGTGCGCGATAACCACCTAGGAATAATGTTGTAGCTAGGGCAGAAACTGCGATCATATTTACATATTCAGATAGGAAAAATAAAGCAAACTTTAGTGAGGAGTACTCAGTGTGGAATCCACCTACTAATTCACCTTCTGCTTCTGCTAAATCAAAAGGTGCGCGATTAGTTTCGCCTACCATTGAAATTGTATAAATAATAAATGATGGAAACAGCACTACTGCATACCACCATTGATCTTGTGCTGCAACAATCTCAGATGTAGACATAGAGCCTGCATAAATAAATACTGCAACTAAAGACAAGCCCATTGCCACTTCGTATGAAATCACCTGTGCTGATGAGCGAAGTCCACCAAGCAGCGGATATGTCGAGCCAGAGGACCAGCCAGCTAACACAATTCCATAAACCCCAACTGATGCAATTGCTAATACATATAGCACGC
>SHVD01000037.1 GCA_009691185.1 Candidatus Nanopelagicaceae bacterium
AGTGAAAGCACTTGGGACCTTACCAACCTAGAAAATCCTGGCCAACCAAAAAATGAAAGAAAGAAAATTAAAAAGATAACACGTGCGCTATTTCCTTGTGCGATACCTGTTTCTTGAATTCTTGCCACCATTGGCTCTGAGAGTGCGACGATCATAAAAAAAGCTGGAAAGGCTAGCAAAAAGTCAGTAAATCGTCCTAGGTAATCATCTATTCGGCCGCGAAAGTAGCCACCAATAATTCCAACTATTAAACCAATAAATAATGTTAATGAGGTGGTCAAAATCGCTATCATGAAAGAGATTCGCGAGCCGTACAACAAATTGGCCAGCAGATCTCGGCCGATACCTGGGGTTAGCCCAAGTGGGTGCTGCCAACTAATACCACCATTTGCCGGAATGGGCACACCTGAGGAATCGATTAAGTCAAGATTTAATTCATCTGGATCAAGCCCCAATATTTTGCAAACTACTGGCGCAAAAAGTGAGAGCATTAAAATCGTTATCGATACCCAAGCAGCAGCCATGCCAACCCTGTTACGGCGAAAACGTAGCCAGGCGATCTGTCGAGGGCTGCGACTCATTATTTGGCCTGCGCTAGCAGCATTGCCAATCTTCTTACGCGAGACCATCTATCACCCTTCACCCGATGCTGATTAAGATAATTTTCAGTGTCAAAGGTAGCCTATTTAGAGTAGATATATAAAAGGTGAGATGATCTTTACGCGGGCAGAATGATGGCCTCACCGCCATGTTTAGTAGTATTACCCTAGTTATTTGACCCACTAACCAGCCTAGGATTGTGAGAAGAAAAATGCGTTCAAACAGAAAGATCACATTAGCTGCTGCAGCTTTGGCATCGACCTTGCTGCTCTCAGGATGTGGTGGCAGTGATACTGCCTCAACTGAATCAACTGAAGAATTAATTGCTCCACCAGTTGAAGAGGTGCAGGCAAGTGGTGGTTTTAATAGCCCGGTAAAGATTCCATCTGGTGTCTCATTCACATTATCGGAGCCAACCGGCTTTAAGCCAGGAAAATTTGCTGCCGGCCAACTACCGGGCCAGCGTTACCAACAATTTAAAATTGATATAAATAATGGCTCTACTACAGCTATTGATCTATCCACATTTATCATTATTGGTAAGACCTCATCTGGTGTATGTGTTGATATTTTTGATGGTGATAATGGCATGGAGGGTGCACCGGGAGAACCACTTGCTGCTGGCAAATCTCTTGCATTCAACTGGGGACTTTCTTGTGAAGGAAAATCTGGTGAGGATCTTTCGCTAGTGCTTTCAAATGAGGGTACAGCGATCATTGAGGTTACTGGCAAATTGGCATAACTAACTTTTTTAGTTAGTTATTTATCTCCAGAGCTAATAATCTAAATGACATTCTTATTTCAGGTTAAAAGCTCATTACCTAATCGACTTGGTCGAACCGGTGTGATCACAACTGCGCATGGGCAAATTAAAACCCCTGCCTTTATTCCAGTTGGTACTAAAGCCACTTTAAAGTCAGTACTGCCTGAGTCCATTACCGATTTTGGCGCTCAAGCAGTTTTAGCAAATGCCTACCACCTCTATCTGCAACCAGGGCCTGAGATTGTTGATCAAGCAGGTGGCCTTGGAGAGTTTATGAATTGGCGTGGGCCAACCTTTACCGACTCAGGTGGCTTTCAAGTTTTGTCCCTTGGGGTTGGCTTTAAAAAAGTTATTGCCATGGATGAAAATACCTTTCAAGCAGATGATGTAATTGCCGATGACAAAGAGCGGCTTGCCCATGTTGATGATGATGGTGTCACCTTTAAATCACATTTAGATGGCTCACTGCACCGCTTTACCCCAGAGGTTTCTATGCAGGTGCAACATCAAATAGGTGCTGACATTATCTTTGCCTTTGATGAGTGCACTACTTTGCACAACACCAGGAGTTACCAAGAAAAAGCCTTAGAGCGAACTAGGTTATGGGCGCAGCGATGTTTGGCCGAGCATGATGCATTAACAAAAAAACGAAAAGAAAAGCCATACCAAGCACTCTTTGGCGTCTTGCAAGGTGCTCAATATGAGGATCTGCGACGTAAGGCTGCAAAAGATTTAGCGGCAATGAGTGTTGGTGGAGTTTCCTTTGATGGCTTTGGTGTTGGTGGTGCGCTAGATAAACAAACACTGGGCGATATTTTAAGGTGGGTAAATGAGGAGCTACCAGTAGATAAACCACGTCACTTCTTAGGTATTGGTGAGCCAGATGATTTATTTGTGGGAGTGGAAAATGGCGCAGATACCTTTGATTGCGTTGCGCCTTCAAGACAAGCTCGAACAAGTTCAGTGTTTACCAAAGATGGCCGAGTAAATATCTCAAATGCCCCACATAAAAATGAGTTCTTCCCAATTGAAAAAGATTGCAGCTGCTACACCTGCCGTAATTACACCCGGGCGTATTTGTGTCACTTATTTAGATCCAAGGAGATGCTGGCTGCCACCCTTGCCACAATTCATAATCAACACTTTATTGTTGGCTTAGTAGATCAAATGCGAAAAGGTATTGAAGATGGCACATTTTTTGATTTTAAAGCCCAATTTATGGCCAGATACTACAAAAAGTAATTTAAGGGTAGATTAAAGATATGAATGATGCCCGCAAACCACTTCGCATCGGCATTTTAGGCGCTGCTCGAATTGCACCTACCGCCATTATTTTTCCGGCCCACGCAACTGGTCATCAATTAGTAGCAGTTGGTGCAAGAGATAAAGCTCGTGCTGCTGAGTTTGCCAAGCAGTATCAAATTGAAAATGCATATGGCTCATACCAAGAGGTGATTGATGATCCAAATGTTGATGTCATCTATAACGCGCTGCACAACGGTGGCCACGGCCCTTGGAATATCAAAGCCTTAGCTGCTGGTAAACATGTATTAAGTGAGAAGCCATCAGCTAGCAATACGGCTGAGGCTAAAGAGGTCGCAGCTGTGGTGAGTAAATCTGGCAAGGTATTTATGGAAGGTTTTCACTACTACTACCACCCAGTCTTTCAAAGATTACTTGCCATAATTAAATCAGGTGAGATTGGTGAGGTTATAAAGGTTGAATCCTCACTTCTAATTCCACGCCCAGATGAGAGTGATTTAAGATTGAAATTTGATCTAGCTGGTGGCTCGATGATGGATGTTGGCTGCTACGCACTTCATAGCCAGCGAATGATCAGCCAATTAATTGCAGATGGTGAGCCAATAATTGTTAAGGCGGAGGCAAATGCGGCTGATGGCAAAATTGATACCAAGTTATACGTGCAACTTAAGTATCCAAGTGGCGTAGCTGCTTTGGCTGAGGGTGATTTTGAATCAGATGTGATGCAAGCACCACTTACAGTTACTGGAAGTAAGGGAAGTGTTCACCTACCTAATTTTGTGGTTTCAGGTCGGGATCCAAGAGTTATTGTTGAAGCAGGTGGTCAAAAGCGGGTTGAACACTTGCCATCAATTTCTACCTATACCTACCAATTACTCGCCTTTGCCGATGCGGTAGATCTAGGTAAAGCAGTGAAAACTGATGCGAAGGATGCACTACTGCAGGCGACTTTGATTGATGCCGCGTATGTGGCCGCAGGTTTACCTCTAAGACCAACTTTTAAACTTTAATCCTGGTTAGGTAAAATAGGAAAATGAATCAACCAAAAGTAATTCTTTATTACATCTTTACTCCCCTGGCAGATCCAGCTGCGATAAAGATTTGGCAGAAAAATCTTTGCCAATCATTAAATCTAAAGGGACGAATAACTATCTCCCCCCATGGCATCAATGGCACATTAGGTGGAGATATGAATGATCTTAAAAAATATATTCGCCAAACTAGATCATATGAGGGTTTTGCCAAGATGAAATTTAAATGGTCTGATGGCACAGGTAATGATTTTCCAAAATTGAGTGTGAAGATTAGGCCCGAATTAGTTGCTTTTGGCAATCCAGATGAGATTAAAGTTGATAAGAATGGTGTTATCGGCGGTGGAAAGCATCTAAGGCCAGAACAAGTTGATGAGTTGGTAGCCAAACATGGTGATGATGTGGTCTTCTTTGATGGCCGTAATTCATTTGAAGCCGAGATTGGTAGGTTTAAGAATGCGGTTGTGCCAAATACCGCAACAACTAGAGATTTTGTTAATGAGATTGAAAGTGGAAAGTATGACCACTTAAAAGATAAGCCAATAGTTACTTACTGCACCGGCGGGATTAGATGTGAGGTCTTATCCTCAGTTATGAAAACTCGTGGCTTTAAAGAGGTATATCAAATTGATGGTGGAATCGCTACCTACGGCAAAGAGTTTGGTGATGATAGTTTATGGGAAGGTGCCTTACATACTTTTGATAATCGTATGTCACTTATGTTTAGTAAAAAAAGTAAATTGATTGGAAAATGTAAAAAATGCAATTCTCCAGCAAATCGTTTTTATGATTGCCCAAAGGTGCCATGTAATGCTTTAACCTTGCTTTGCATTAAATGTGCTGAGAAGATGAATGATGAGATCTGTAAGCACCCACAGCGAAAATACTCTAAGGCTGAATTAATAGGGTAAAACTACGCTTGGTAAATTGTACAAAACACTTAAATAATTGTACAATTAAGAGATGATCGACTTACCAATTTCAGATGCCAGAGCTGGTTTGGCTGATGCAATTAGACGCTCTAAGAAATCTCCAGTTTCTATCTCAAAACATGGCAAGCCAGTAGCTGTTTTAATCAGCCCATCACTTTATGAAGAGTTTATCTCGCAGATTGAAGAGAGTGCTGATCTAGCAGCCTTTGATAAAGCCGATAAAGATTTTAATACCGCAATACCATGGGATCAAGTTAAAAAAGATCTAGGCTTGGTTTGAGTAAATACCCGATCAGTATCTCTAAGCAAGCTAGGAAGCAGTTAAGTGATATCCCAAGAAAAGATCGCCTGCGAATAAGTGGTGCAATTGAATTACTAGGTGATAATCCAATTCCGCCAAAAGCTCTTAAACTTACAAATCGAGATGGTTATAGATTACGTATTGGTGATTATCGAATTATTTATATATTCAATTCAAAACGATTAATCATAGTAGTAATCAATATTGCCCATAGATCTGGCGCCTATCAGCTTTGAAGTAATTGCAGTGCGTGGTCTTTTGGGTGGTTTATATAAGATGAAAACCACTTTCTAAGATCATAAGCACCAGATTCAGTGTGAGTTCCTGAGTTAGATAATTGCTCAACTGATAAGCGCTTAATTGTTTCTAAACTTGCACTCCTGGCGGCCTTAAATAATGCTAAAGAGTTTTCAATAGGTAGCACGGTATAACCCAAAGTGGCACTTTGTGCCCATTTATTCTCATCATAACCTTGGATAATAGAACCAGGCTCTGCGACTAATCTCTTCAGGCGAGCGCATGATTGGGATTCACTATCTGCTAAATGATGAATTACCTGCCTGGCATTCCAACCATCCTGTTTGGGCTTATCTAAATCAACCAGGTTTATCTTTTTTACCGCCTCTAAAAATACATTTGTGGCCGTCTCATACTCAGCAGCTAATTTTTCAATCTCAGGATGTGTCATCTGCTAATCCTACTAGCGATGCAAGAAAGTGCGGATAGCCATAAAAATTGTGCGATACAACCTTGTTGTTTGCTTGACTGGTGAAAGACCAATCACCTTGGCACTTGTTGGCTCCCCTGGGGTGGTCACTGAGTGCAGTGCTGGTGAGCTCTCATCTAATGAGTTAGCGATAATTTTCATTTGCGAGACAATTGCAATACATCTAACAAATTGACTTCGTGGTAACTTATCAGCCATCATAATTAACTCCTCAGTTAAATTATTAGCTGCTTGCCGCAAATCCCTGGCTATATTGTCAATGATTCGCTCTCGATTCGATGATTGCAATAACTCTAGTTTTTCAGTGATTGCAGTTGCGGTGGCAGACAGGGCGTAAGCAATCTGGCGATCAACAGTATCTTTTCGATTTGGATCTGAGGTTGAATCAAATAAGGCTCTTGCCATTCCCCTTATTTGAACTACCATATGTTCAATTGCGACTCCTTGAATATATAAAGACTCAGCCACATCAACCTCTGCAAGGGGTGACCATTTGGCATAGCGCTTTGCTTCAATAGCTTGGGATCTTAAAGTTGGAATCTCCTCCACTAATAATCTTGCCTTTGATAACCAAGCACCCGCCTGCTTTTGGGTAAAGCCGGCGGCGACTCCCTCTGCCATATCACTTATTAATTCAGCCCCTCGTTTACCTAATCTAGTTATTTGATTCACGGTTCGCCCAGCAGGGGTATTTGGATGTGAGAAGTAGGAAAAAACAATTGCAACAGCTGCGCCAATTAAAGTGGAAACTAATCTATGTTCAGCAGTTGAGCCAGAGATTCCAGGACCAATAACAATTAATGCAGTTACCGGCACATTCACCGATGCCACCTCACCTAGGCGAAGCCCACGAGCAACAACTGAGCAGAGAAATACGGTGGTGCCAATTGCAACCACGCCAAAGCTAAAGTAGTGAACAGTTAAAAGTGCAACTCCTGCGCCAATTGCAGTTCCAACAATCTGACCTAATCCCTCACGGACTGATTTATATAAAGAGATGCGAATGCTTAAGGCACAGACAATCGCTGCTACTAAGCCACCTTTAAAAACTAAGGCATCACCGAGCACCCAAGCGGTTGCAGAAGCTAGGGCTGCAACGGTGATCTGGCGAACCCAGATTCTACGATCGGTAAATAACCTAATAAACCAAGAGAGATAACGCTTCACGGGCAAAACTTAATTTTTTTAGCATTCATTAATACTTTAAGCCTAGCAACGGCAGATTTACCCATGCCGTGTAAGCCTTCTAATTCAGTAAGTGAAATCTTGCAAAGATCAGAGACCTTATATAACTTGGCATCAACTAATGCTCTTCTGGCCGGGGCTGCGATGTTGTATTCGCGCCACTCCTGATCTAATTTCTCATACCGATCTAGCTCTGATTGTGGGATATCAACTACTTGTATTGGCTTGGCTGATTTTCCCATAAGCCAATCTTACAACTTTACTTACCTTTTCTTTTGACCATTATCTGAACCATTCGTTGATTCATCAGTTTTCTCACCAAAGTTTTAGGAAGTGGAGCATCAAAGTGCAAAGCACTCTTGGTTTGCTTATAAATGACTAAATCTTTATTCAAGGCCGCAAGTACTGAGCCACTAAATGGATAAAAGGAACATCCAGAACGTCGGGCTGCAATTCCACAAACAACATCTTTGCCTAATTTAAAGGCTGGAATTCCATAAGAGATCCCCTGCTTAAGCTCTGGCTCAATCTCTAAAATCATCTTTCGCATATTTTTTAGCAAGGTTTTCTCAGGCTCTTTTTGAGCTGAAATATATTGATCGATCTCTAACTTACTCATTTATTAAGAGTACCTAAATTACTTGCTAATAACCTCGATTGAATGCTCGTTTACTGGCAGGTTTTCTTTAAAGAACTCCGGCCCTAGAAAATCCATAATCTCCTCATCCGTTGTGTTTGGATCATCAAACCAAGCCACTAGTGGATCCCCTTGTAATGGGTTGTGTTTTTTCTCAAACTCTTTATATTTCATATTCTAATTATCTACCAATTAACTTGGAATTGCTACTATGAAAAGCGGTTAGTAAATTCCAAAGATCCATATTCTTATCAAGTAAATCAATGATTAAAACTACTCTGGGTATCTTATGCAAAGGGTTATAGACAATCTGCCTGAGGCCAAAATAAGGATGGAGATCCTCCTTAGATCGCAGCCCAGTAGTTGCGACAAACTCCTGCTTAATGTATTTGAAAGTAATGCCGTGCTTAATGAGAATTTTAGCCTTAATCTGATTTGAGCAAGGAAGCTCTGCTAGCCAAATTGATCGCCACTTACCCATTTACCATTCATGGCTAAAAAGAGAAACAAATATTGGATAGGAAAATTTCCTGTGGATAGTTAATTACTCTGCGTTATCTTTAGATACATTCCTAAGTACATCTGACCTGGCTTAGATCTAGATGGTAGTGGCTTATCTGCCTCTACAAATCCTAACTTCTTATACGCACTCCTTGCCCTTAAATTCTCTGGCCACACGCCCAAACCAATCACCTGCCAATTATTTTCTTTAGATAATTTCACAACCCAATCCAACATTAATTGTGGAATCTCTCTACCTCTAAACTCCTCCTTTATCCACCAGCTAGATAACCAGCAATCACTATTGCGATCTTTATCAGCCCTATCTACCGCTAGTAATCCAACATCAACACCATCTGCCACCACAAAACACCATTGGGTATTTACCAACCGCTCTTGCCACTGTGTATCTGAAAGTAATAATTCATCCTCATGCTTTGCACCAAATGCATCAGGGGCATCTTTTAATGCACTGAGTCGAAGTGATTTAAGCCGGGAAGAATCCTGGCCAGTTAGAACCTGGATTGCCACAAACTTACCTAGAAAAAAGCTTGCTAAATAGACCCACTTTTTTCACAGCTTTCTCATGCCCCTGGCAACGATCAGCAAGTGCGATTCCAGCAAGTGCTTCCTCTATATGTTCACCACATCCTGACCAAGTTGGTTTCTTGCACTGTCGGCAAATTTCCTTGCTACACATATCTACTCCTTCAATTTTTCTTCGTTGCTATCACCAGAATAAAACTTCCAATTACGGCTGAGATTAGCGCCGCCAGCAATAAACCAACTTTAGCCTGATTAAGCAAAATTTCAGAGGTATAGCTCAAGTTTGCAATCATGATTGATACTGCAAGACCCATGCCAGCAAGGGCAGATCCGCCAATTAATTCTAGCTTGCTTATCAACAACTGACTCTTAAAGAGTTTAACTCCGATTAATCCAAAGAGTGTAATGCCGACAATTTTGCCAATTACTCTAGCGATAATAACTGAATTACCAAGATCAGATTGCAGTTCAAGATCGGCCGTTAAAGTTGGGTAAACATTTGCAAAGACATAGATCGGCAAAATTGCAAAGTTAACAAATTTTATAAAGTGTTTTTCAAATGGCACTTTACCAACTAGCGCTCCAAGCAGTACTGCGCCAATACTTGCCAAAACCTCAGTTGCCTTTAGCGCTCCGGTGTATTTAACTCCCAGCACAATTATTGAAAGTAGATCATCAGCTACAGCTAAGGCTAATAAAAAGGTCTTTAGGGCAACTGATGCACGTTTGCCTAGGGCAAGTACTACTAAAATCACAAGCGCAATATCGGTCGGCATAACCAATGGCCAACCAGAGGCTATTGCTGGATCAGAATTTAGCCCAATAAAAATTACTGCTGGAAATAACATTCCGCCTAAGGCAGCAAAGGTTGGCAATAAAATCTCTTTTGGATGGCTGATCTCATTCCTTAGTTGCATGCCAATTAAAAAGAAAAATGGCGCTAACACCTCACTGTGTGCGAAAAATTCCAGTTCCATTGGGATAGTTAATCAGATTGCTGTTGCTTAATGCTCAGTACTTTGCCAAACCTTCACTGCGGCGTTTGCATTAAGCATTCCAATGGCAAGGCCAACAGCTAAATCTGGAATGGAGCTGCTCCAAAAAATAGTGGTGATGCCGGCGGCAATAATTGCCACATTTGCAAGCGCATCATTTCTAGCTGATAAATAAGCAGCTAGTACCAGACTTTTTTGAGAGCTTCGAAATTTTGCCAGTAAAAAAGCGCAGGAGAAATTAACTATTAGTGCCCCAAATCCAACGACTGTTAAAGAAATAGCATTTGGTGTTGATGGATTGTTGATCTCATATATGGTGCTGATTAATACTGAGATAACCGGGACTAATAAAAGGAGTGCGAAGAATTTACTAAGCCGCTTTCTGGCCAGCAAGCTCCAGCCCAACGCAACAAATATCAAGATATTAACCGATGCATCCTCAAGAAAATCTATGCTGTCAGCAAAGAGTGAGACTGAGCCAATTCTTAAGGCAAAAAAGAACTCCACACAAAAATATGCAAGATTGGCTATTGCAACTACTCGAACTACATTTCTAATTGAGTTCATCTCCTTATGGTATTGCAGCAGATAACTTAATGACAGTTTAGAGAAGTGGATATATGATTGCGATATGAGTATTAAAATCCGTCCAATCACGGTTAGTGATAAAGATAGATGGCTTGAACTTTTCAAAGAGTACATAGTTTTTTACAAATCTAAGTTAAATGATGAACAGTATGAATTAACCTGGCAGCGTATTCACTCAGATTTTAATATTAATGGCTTGGTAGCAGAGCTTGATGGAAAGGTGGTTGGTTTCACTCATTACATTTGGCGGCCAGACACCTGGGAGGTTGAGGATTTTTGTTACTTAGAAGATCTTTATACCGACCCAAAGGTGAGGGGTAAGGGAGTTGGTCGGGCTTTAATTAAAGCGGTTGAAGATATTGCAATCGCTAAAGGTTCAAAACGACTTTACTGGACTACCGCTCCTAATAATGAGACGGCTAGAAAACTATATGACAAGGTTGCGATTACAGATCGTGTGCAATACAAGATCTATTTAAATCAATAATTAATGCGCAGCTACTTTTGAGTTTCTAGTAACTATCAAAGTACCAAGGGCAGCAAGTACCATACCAATTAAGCCAATACCTTTGATTCTCTCGTCAAAAAAGTAGTAAGCCTGAAGCGCGGTCAAAGGCGGAACAAGGTAATAAAGGCTTGAAACTGATGAGGCACTATCTCTTCGCAGTAAATAATAAAGTAAAAATATTGACCCAATTGATAATGCCACCACAATCCAGGTCAGTGCTAAGACAAACTCTAAGGTGATATCTACAGTAAGTGGTTCAAAGATCACTGCTGCGATAGCGAAAATAATTGTAGAGGTAGCAAATTGCACCGCAGTTCCTGCCAAAAATGGGATATCTGCTCCCCCTTTTTTCTGCAGCAGATATCCAGCAGTAGTTCCCAGCAATGCCAGCACACAGCAGATAATGCCTAGGGTGGAAAAACCCATGGACAAATCTCCTTCAAATAACTTTGGGGAGAGTAAAAAGAGCACGCCAATGAAACCAAGTGCTAATCCAAATACCTGGCGATAGGAAAGCCTCTCCCCTAGTAATGGAATGGCAAGTAGTGAAACCAGTATTGGCTGCAGGCTAACTATTACAGCAGTGATACCAGCTGAAATATCGATAGATACTGCATAGAAAACCCCGCCAATATAGATCACATGCAAGAAAACCGCGACAATCATTGATTGCTTTATAGCCGCCTTGCTAATTTTCAAAGACTCTTTCATGATCTTTGCCAAAACTACCAAAATCAAGGTGGCAAATAAGTATCTAATGGTCAAGAAAACAAACGGCTCAGCGTATGGCAGGATGTACTTAGCACCGATAAATCCAGTGCTCCAGAGCAATACAAATATGAGTGGTGTAATTGCTCTAACTCCATTCATATAGGAATGCTATCTTGGTATTCAAGGTGATCACCTCCACACAGAAAATGCTCACCAATCGTTAATTTAGGAAGACGCCCTATAAGCCGGAAGGCAAATAGAAAGAGCCCCAATGGTTTGAGGCTCCTTCTTGCACAACCAACGTAACTCTCATGACCATTACCAATAGATCGAATTGCCCTAGCTAAGAATGTGGTGGAGGCGACGGGGTTCGAACCCGCTCCAGTGGTTTGGTAAACGACTAGGCTGCCAATTACAACACGCCCCCAACAAGAGAGCGAAGTTACTGTTTTTCTAACTTTGGAAAATATTTAGCGGTGGAATCTGTGGATAAAAAATTTGAAGTAAAAAGCAAAAGGGACTTGGAATTCACCAAGTCCCGATTACTACCAAACCACTGTGGTCAAAGTATTACACAACTTCTCAGTAACTCGCAGTAACTTCAATATTGAAGAAGAGTCGCCCTATAAGCCGGATCCTGTAGTTCTTACGAACTGATCATCATCCATCTAGATCTGTAATTACTTACAGATTCAAGCAACCTACCCGTTGGCTCGAGCGAGTAGCTCTCAAATGCCAACAATCTGGTCTTGCTCCAGGTGGGGTTTACCTAGCCATATACGTTGCCGTAAATGCTGG
>SHVD01000038.1 GCA_009691185.1 Candidatus Nanopelagicaceae bacterium
AAGCATTCGAAATAGTTAGAGCCAATGGCGGGGTCTGTGTAAGTGATGAGGTGCAGATTGGTTTAGGCAGAGTGGGTGATAAATTCTGGGGTTTTGAATTACATGATGTAGTTCCAGATATTGTCACTATGGGCAAACCACTAGGTAATCGCCATCCATTAGCCGCTGTTGTTACTACCCCGCAGATTGCTAATGCATTTAACAACGGGATGGAGTACTTCAATACCTTCGGTGGAAATCCAGTAAGCGCAGTAATCGGACAGGCAGTCCTTGATGTTGTCTATGACGAGCGGTTACAACAAAATGCTAAAAACATGGGTGCTTATTTGCGCCAGGGTGTAGCTGCGTTAGCTAAGAGTCATCCCATAATTGCAGATGTCAGAGGATCTGGTTTGTTTATTGGTGTTGAGATGATGATTGATGAAAAGGTTCCAGCAACTAGAGAGGTTGCTGATCTAATGGAGTTCGCACTCTCCAAGGGAGTATTACTCTCATGTGATGGTCCAGAGAATAATGTACTAAAAATTAAGCCACCGTTGATTATTACAAAGGGTGATGTGGATCTACTTTTAAATGTATTAAGTGATTGGTTGGTTAAGAGGTGAAGCCGCCATTGGCTGGGATAAAGATTGCTGATTTCTCTAGGGTTTTAGCAGGTCCTTATGCAACCATGTTGTTAGCAGATCTGGGAGCACAGGTGGTGAAGATTGAACGTCCTGGAATTGGCGATGACACCAGAGGATGGGGACCTCCCTTTGATAAGAATGCAACCTCAACCTATTTTCTCTCAGTAAATCGAAATAAAGAAGGTCTTACCTTGGATCTATCAAAGGAGAGTGATCAACGCAAGGCGCAGGAGTTAATTTCTGGATGTGATGTGGTGGTTGAAAATTTTGGATCAGGCGGAATGGAAAAGTTTAATTTAGGTTATTTAAAATTAGTTGCTGCTAATCCAAAGTTGATCTATTGCTCAATTACTGGCTTTGGTGCATCAGATCTAGCTGCATCTCTTCCTGGATATGACCTTCTAGTTCAAGGGATGAGTGGATTAATGAGCATTACTGGAAGTGATAGCGATAATCCAACCAAGGTTGGAGTTGCCCTTGTTGATGTTATTACTGGATTACATGCGGTAGTGGGAATTTTGGCAGCGCTTAGGGCAAGAGATGAACAAGGGATTGGTCAAAAGGTGGAATTAAATCTACTTAGCTCAACACTTTCTGCCTTAGTAAATCAGGCATCGGCTTATATTTGCGCTGGAGTAGTTCCAAAAGCAATGGGCAATGCCCACCCATCTATCGCGCCGTATCAAGTATTTTCAGCATCAGATAAGAAATTTATTGTGGCAGTAGGCAATGATCATCAATTTGTGAAGTTTGCGGGTCAAATCGCACCAGAGCTTCTATCGGAAAAGAAGTTTACGACCAATCAATTACGGGTTGAAAATCAGGCAGAGCTGACAAAGCATCTTTCAGCAGTGTTCACCCAAAATACTGCTCATCATTGGATAAATACTTTGCGCAAAGTAAATATTCCAGCAGGTGCGATAAATGATATTAAAGAGGCTTTTGATCTTGCTCAAACCTTAGGTTTAGAGCCTGTAGTTGAAATTGATGGTAGTAAATCTGTGGCGAATCCAATTTCATTTAGTAAAACACCAGTTCAATACCGATCAGCACCTCCTAAGCTACAAGAGTAGGTGGGGTAGCCTTGCTTAAATGAAGGCGGAGATCGCTACAAAATTTTCCATTCTCTCCATACTCTGGGGTGTATCTTTTTTGTTGCTGCTGCGGGTGGTGCAAGCATTTGATTGGGCAGCAGCGATTTCAGTTAGGGCATTTATTGCAAGTGGCTCAGTGTTTTTATTCGGCTTAATGATCAAAAAGAAGTTTAATTTTTCTATTGGTGCCAAGCATTTCGCAATACTGGGGGCTACCTCAGTATCTTTTCAATTGATTGGTTTATCGGTAGCGGTTCCAAGAATTGGTACAGCCTTAACTGCAATATTAGTTGGTGCCATACCGTTGTTCTCTTCAGTAATAGGTAGATTAATGAAGATTGAAAATATTGATCGCTTGGGATTTATCGGCTTATTCCTGGGCTTTATTGGAATCATTTTCTTAGTGGGCTTTCCCCAGGAAAAATTGAGCTCAGATTTTTTTGTTGGATTTGGTTTATGCACCCTCGGTTGTATCAGCGCAGCTTTCGGGAGCAATTATTCAAAACTTAAAATGTCTCAGGTTGGAAACTGGGAGCAGGTAATAGGAGCCTTTTTCTTTGGGGGACTTTTTACAGCGCCGCTGCTCGTCTTTGTTCCGATAAAGCCTGGTTTAGCGCTGAGTGATTGGCTAAATATCATTGCTCTGGCGGTTGTTTGCAGCGCCCTTTGTTATGTAATTTATTTCTCACTAGTTGCCAAGATCGGGGCAACTAGATCTATAAGTGTTGAGTTTTTAGTAACGGTAGTAGCGGTGTTAATTGGAGCGTTTTATTTAAATGAGGCAATCACAGTGTTTCAGTTATTTGGCGCATTGCTTGTAATCATTGGCTCTGTATTGATTTTAGATCTCTTTTCAGTATCAAAGAGAGTAGGTAAATGAGTAATACACCAGTATCTAATTACTTAGATATGCCAGATAATCTGCCAGAACCGCAAGATGATGGGGCAGCAGATCACCTTGATGGAACTAAATTGAGTTCCATCCAACTCAAGGCTACTAATGCCACCACAGTTGATCTATCTAAACTTTCAGGAACAACGGTGGTTTTCATCTATCCAATGACTGGGGTCCCAGGGGTATCTCTTCCTGCTGGCTGGGATGATATTCCAGGTGCTCGCGGTTGCACACCACAGGCCTGCTCCTATCGAGATAATTACCCAGAGTTAAAAAAGTATGTTGATCATCTGTTTGGATTAAGTGTGCAAAACAGTGAGTATCAAAAGGAGCTCAAAGATAGAGTTGGACTTCCCTATGAAATTTTATCTGACTCAGATTTTTGCTTCGCTGAATCTTTAAAATTACCTACCTTTGAAGCTCACTCAATGAAATTATTAAAACGATTAACTTTGATTATTAAAGATGGTGTGATCACAAAACATCACTATCCAGTATTTCCCAGCAACAAAGATGTTGATTGGGTGCTTAGCTCTTTTGCTTCTTAGTCTTCACTAACAACTCATCTAAGCCAATTCGGTGGGCTTGAAAAGAGTTAACAGCTGCCTGTGATGGGTAGCCAATCGCAATTCCACATAACAACCGGTAATCCTTTGAAATCTCAAACTCATCTCTAACTACATCATCCCAAAATGCCACCGCACCTTGAGCGCAGGTGCCAAGACCATGCGCGTGGGCAGAGAGCATTAAATTCTCCATCATCAAGCCAGCATCACATGCTGCAAAGATATGTAAGCTTTTGTGGATATAAACAAAGATTTCAACTGGTGCGCCAAAAAACTCATAGTTTTTACCCCATTGCTCATCTCGACCAACTCGATCACCACGGGCAACACCTAGTGATCCATAAAGCTCTTTACCGACCCGCTGGGCTCTAGGTTTTAACTCAGCAACATATGGCTTAACAATAATTCGGTTACTAGTTGGCAGGCCGTATCTTTTGACAAATAATTTAATTTTGCTCCAGAGACCACCGCGCAATCCGGCAGATAAAACATCCCACCTTGATAAAAATTCTGTGCTTATTCGATCCCTTACCTCACCTATTGCAACTGCCACCTTAAATGGTCTGGTGTTTGACCAACTTGGGGCGGTTAGTGAATCCTGCAATATCTGCTCAATTAACTCTGGTGGTACTGGGGTGGGGAGGAAGTCTCGGGTAGTTCTGCGGGATGAGATGAACTCAGAGACCCAGGCGCCATCTTTTTCTGCAGGATTAAAACCCATAAATTTTTTTAGTTTTTATTGACCGAAGCGTTATAGATACTTTGAATGGTTGAATCAAGCAAAGCATCAAACTGGTCATCATTTTGTTTTGCAGATAATCCTTCAGTTAGTGCCCTAGAAAATGAGGCAATGACGCCCTTATTTTGGGAGAGAAGCTGATTAGCTTCATCCCTGGAGTAACCACCAGAGAGTGCGACTACTTTTAATACTCGAGGGTGGGCCACCAACTCCTGATAAAGATTTGCCTTAGTTGGAATTGTTAGCTTTAACATCACAGTTTGAGTATCACTCAACTTGTTTAAGTGATTTAGTAGGTAGGTTTTTAAAATATCTTCGGCTTGCTCCTTTTGAGCATTCTTGATATTTACCTCAGGCTCAATAATTGGGATCAGGCCACCTGCAATGATCTCTTTACCAATCTCAAATTGCTGAGCGACTAAAGATTCAATTCCCTTTGCATTGGCAAGATTAATTACTGACCTCATCTTGGTGCCAAATACACCATGTTTATTAGCTGCTGCAATTCTGCCGACTAACTCTGGGATTGGCTTCATTATTTGCACATCATTCACCTCAGCAGCTAATCCATTATCAACCTTGAGGAATGGCACAATTTTTTTCTTACTCCATAAAAATTCAGCACTTCCAATGCCCTCAATCTGGCGCTGCATCGTCATTTCAAACAAAATAGCGCCAACAATGCGTTCTCCGGTGAAGACCTTAGATTGAATTAATCTTGAGCGCATTTTATGAATCAGATCAAACATTGCCGCATCATCTGAGTACTCAGACTCATCCACACCATAAAGCTTTAATGCCTTTGGAGTGCTACCACCACTTTGATCTAGTGCTGCAATGAAGCCTTTCCCGGCCTTGACTTGATCAAACATCTGTTGATTCATAAGCACCTCTCAGCTCAATATCTAGATTTTACGATTTAGTTGAAGCACAGTTATTTTATAAGTCTAGCCGATGAGAATCTAGCAAGTGGACGATACTGGGATCGAACCAGTGACCCCTTCCATGTCAAGGAAGTACGCTACCGCTGCGCTAATCGTCCGTTAAGTTAAAGTCTACTATCGACCGAAATCATCCTCAACACGTTCAATATCATCCTCACCAAAATAGCTTCCGGTTTGCACCTCGATAAATATTAATTCATCACTACCAGTGTTACTCATTCGATGCAGCATACCTTGGGGTATCTCTACTATCGATCCCCTAGAAACCTTTTGAATTTCACCATCTAATGTAACCTCACCAGTTCCATCAGTTACATACCAATGTTCACTTCGCTTTTGATGGCGTTGGTAAGAAAGACGCTCGCCAGGGGATACATGAATTGATTTAACCTTGTATGTGCCACCTTCTTGCAGCACTTCATATCGACCCCACGGGCGCTCCGATTTTTCTAGCATGGAAATACTTTAACCCTTAAACTAGCAAGATGAGTAATTTGTTAGCCCAACCTTCGAAATTACCCTCAAATCAGTTTGATCATTTTTATAAGGGTGGGTATCGCATCGGGAAGCTGCGCAAGGGACCAGGTGGTCCAATGCGGCCAGAGGAGTGGATTGCATCCACCACTACTCGCTTTGGTCAGCAAGAAAATGGCCTATCAAAGTTGCTTAATGGTCAGCTGCTTAAGGATGTGATTGCTGCTGATCCAAGATCTTGGTTGGGTGAGAAACATATCCAACGATTTGGTATTTCAACTGAAATTTTAGTGAAGTTATTAGATCCAGATCAGAGATTGCCAGTTCACTATCATCCTGATCAAAAATTTGCGAAGGAAAAATTGCAGTTAAATCATGGCAAGACCGAGGCGTGGATTATTTTAGATGCACCAGCAGGTGCAAAAGTTGGTATTGGATTTAAAAGTCAGATGGCGAAAAAAGAGGTAGCAGCACTCGTCAGTAGTCATGATTCAACTGGATTGCTTAATTCACTTGAGTTTAAGCAAGTGCGGGCAGGAGATGCTGTTTTTGTTCCAGCTGGTGTGCCACATGCAATTGAGTCAGGGATATTTGTTTTAGAGCTTCAGGAGCCAACTGATCTTTCAATTTTGCTTGAGTGGGATGGTTTTGCAGTTGACGGTGATAAGGATGGACATTTAAATCTTGGTTTTGATACCGCACTTGATGCACTCCGCCTTGATCCACTCAGTGATGAGCAGCAGGGCCAAATAATAAGTAGGTTTGAGTCAAGTGATGTCATCTCACACGGAATATTTAAATCAATTGCTGATAATTTCTTTAGAGCAGATTATCTAACTGGTGATAGCAGGAAGATTGAGCCTGGCTTTGGAATATTTCTAGCCTTAGCCGGGAATGGGGTGATGAGATTTAGTAATTCAAATCCACTTGAGGTAAATATTGGTGATGCGATTGTTGTTCCATACTCGGCTGGTGAATTGAATTTAGAAAATTGTGCGGGGATTCTCTCTCGGCCACCTAAAGCATAAAGATTGGAGGTCGGAACGGGATTTGAACCCGTGTAGCGGGATTTGCAGTCCCGAGCCTCGCCTCTCGGCCATCCGACCTAGCTTTTATTGCGTGATAATTTTTACGCTACTTCCAGAGCGGACGACGGGGGTCGAACCCGCGACCTGAACCTTGGCAAGGTTCCGCGCTACCAACTGCGCTACGTCCGCGTAATGCGGGTGAAATCTATCGCATTATGCCAGCCTTGGCACAATTGCAATTCTTTTATACCCATTACATCTAGGCCATCGCGGGAGGTAGCGTTCAAACATGAAGTTAAGCGATGCAACCTTTTGGATGGCTGGAAGGCTTGCTACTGATTGTGTTGAGATTTCAAATGATCCTGCCAGTTTGGATAAACCAGGTTTTTGGGCGGTGGTCTGCGCATTCGAAGGTGAATGGATATGCGCACGGTTTGCAACAGTTGTAGATGCACCTCTGGCAAAGAGTTCCTGGCAAAGTATCTCCACTACTTGGCACTCTTCACAGGGCAAAGATATCTACCAAGAAAATGTAATTAAGATTAAAGAGAAAATTGCAGCAGGTGATATTTATCAGGTGAATCTTTGCCGAGTACTTACAGCTGATTCCGATCAATCCTTGCAAGGATTAACTAATAAACTACAAAGTGATAATCCAGCCCCGTATTCATGCTATTTGAACTTGCCAAATTTGGAGATTGCCTCCGCCTCACCTGAGTTATTTTTAGAAAAAAATGGCAAACACATCAAATGCACGCCAATTAAGGGAACTTCAAAGAGTAATTATTTTGGTGGAAAAGATAGAGCTGAGAATGTGATGATTGTTGATTTAATGCGTAATGACTTCGGCAGCATCTGTGAGAGCGGAAGCGTTGATGTGCCCAGATTGCTTGCAACTGAGGCTCACCCGGGTCTCTTCCACTTAGTATCAGATGTGGTGGGCAGATTGCGATCTGAGATCAATTGGACAGATATTTCAAAATCTTTGTTGCCAGCAGGTTCAATAAGTGGTGCTCCTAAGTCATCTGCTTTAAAAGCAATTGCAGAGATTGAAAAGTGCAAGCGTGGCCCATATTGTGGTGTGATTGGTTTTGTGGAGAATGATAAAGCGGTTTTATCGGTGGGAATTAGAATTTTTTGGTCAGAAAAAAACGGCAAGATTAACTTTGGAACTGGCGCTGGCATAACTTGGCAAAGTGAACCAGAGGGTGAGTGGGAAGAGACGGAGTTGAAGGCAAAAAGATTGATAGCAATTGCATCAGGTGGGGCGTTATGAAGGTTCTAATAAATGGTGAGATCATCAGCAATCCGCTAACTCTGCCCTTTTCGGAATCATTATTAAGAGGTGATGGATTATTTGAAACTATACTTGGCATCGATCAAGCACCGATTGCTTGGGACAGACATTACGCACGACTTGCAAATGCAGCAGCGCAGCTATTAATTTCCATACCAGCTCGCATTGACTTAGATCTGGGCATAGCAAAGTTGCTGGCAGAAGCTGATGGAAAATCAAAGATTAGGCTTACTGTTTTAGCCGATGGCAATTGGATGATTTCAGCAGAGGCGGTTGAAGAAAGTGATAAGCCGGTGACCTTAATGAGAATGAAGGAGATAGTAAGTTCCAAGGCGGTGCTTTCTGGAGTTAAATCAATATCTTACGGGCAATCCATGATGGCAGTCAGGCGAGCACAGACGGTCGGATATACAGATGCTATTTTTGTTAATGAAAATGATCATGTAGTTGAAACTGGATTTTCTAATCTTTTGATTCTTACCAAAGATGGCTTTACCACCCCAGCTCTTGAATCAGGCTGTTTACCAGGAGTAATGCGAGAAATACTGATTAATTCATTTGGGGTAAGTCAATCACTTTTTAATTACGAACAGTTGCTGCAGGCACAAGCGATTTATACCTGCTCCTCGATTCGCTTGATCCAGCATGTGAGTAAGGTTGATGACATACTCTTTAATGAAAATCAGAAAGGAGAAGAGTTAATTAGTGATTTGAGCAAGTTATTAACGAGTAAGATAAATCCATGAACTCAATGGCAAAAAGAGTAATAGTTGGAGTTCTAGGTGGTGTTATCACATTATTTGGCGTTGTTGCTTTAGTTGCCCCTGGTCCTGGTTGGTTGATCATATTTACTGGACTAGGAATTTTGGCCTCTGAGTTTGCATGGGCAGCCCGGCTACTACGGCAAGCAAAGAATGTAGCAAACCAGGCAGCTGATGCGGTGAAGATTAAGAAACGGCATCGGCTGATGATTGTTGCTGCGCTTACTTTCGCATCACTGGTTTTACTGGTTTTCTGGTACGCATCTACTCGTTAATCACACTCCTTTATCGCCCGCTTTGCTAACCTAGCGGTATGCCCGCCCAAATCAAGATCACCGTAGATGGCAAATCTCAAACAATCACCGCTGATCAAAAGCCAACTTACCTATTTGAAGATCAAAAAGATGTAGTTGTTTGTCGGGTTAATGGTGAGCTTAAGGATCTTTGGATTGATCTTGCAGATGGTGATGTTGTTGAATCAGTTTTAATCTCATCAGCTGATGGTCTTAATGTCCTGCGCCATTCCACAGCGCATGTTTTAGCCCAGGCGGTACAGGAGGTATTTCCACAAACAAAACTGGGAATAGGACCACCAATAACTGATGGCTTTTACTATGACTTTGACCCAAAGAATCCTTTCACACCCGATGATCTAGAAAAACTCGAAAGTGCGATGCGAAAAATTATTAAGGCCGGCCAAAGGTTTCGTCGTCGGGTGGTTAGTGAAAAAGAAGGATTAACGGAGTTAAAGGCTGAACCTTATAAATGTGAATTAATTGGTTTGAAATCTAATGATGCTAATGATGAATCAAGTGTTGAGGTGGGTGGATCGGTATTAACTATTTATGACAATTTAGGCAGAGATGGCAATCCAGTTTGGCGAGATTTATGCCGAGGCCCGCATCTACCATCTACAAAACATATTCCAGCATTTAAATTAATGAAAGCAGCAGGGGCGTACTGGCGCGGATCTGAAAAAAATCCAATGCTGCAGAGAATTTACGGTACTGCGTGGCCAACTCAAGAGGGGCTGGATCAATATTTACATCTACTAGCTGAGGCAGAAAAGCGAGATCATCGAAAGTTAGGCGCCGAGTTAGATTTGTTTTCATTCCCAGAGGAGATTGGTTCAGGGCTTGCCGTCTTTCACCCGAAGGGTGGAATTGTCAGAAAAACTATGGAGGATTACTCAAGAAAGCGGCATGAGGAGGAGGATTATCAATTTGTTTACTCACCTCACCTAACTAAAGCAGCGCTCTTTGAAACCAGTGGACATTTGCAATGGTATGCAGATGGAATGTATCCACCGATGGTGATGGATGAAGAGTTACATGCTGATGGCACAATTAAAAAAGCTGGCCAAAAGTATTACATGAAACCGATGAACTGTCCGTTTCATAATCTTATTTACCAGTCAACCCCAAAGTCTTACCGAGATCTACCACTTAGATTATTTGAGTTTGGCACCGTCTATCGATATGAAAAATCAGGGGTAGTTCACGGCATAACTAGAGCCAGAGGTTTTACCCAAGATGACGCACATATTTATTGCACCAAAGAGCAAATGGCAGATGAATTGGATTCATTACTTACTTTTGTTTTGAATCTGTTGCGTGATTATGGTTTATCTGACTTTTATCTTGAACTATCAACTAGAAACCCAGAGAAATCAGTAGGGGATGAGAAAGATTGGGCAAGTGCTACTGAAGCATTAAGACAAGCTGCTGAGAAACAAAAACTAGAGTTTGTGATGGATCCAGGTGGGGCAGCTTTTTATGGGCCAAAGATCTCAGTTCAGGTAAAGGATGCAATTGGTCGCACCTGGCAGATGTCCACAATTCAGGTTGATTTCCAACTTCCACAAAGATTTGATTTAGGTTACGCAGCATCTGATGGCAGCAGAAAGCAACCAGTAATGATTCATCGGGCGTTATTTGGTTCGATTGAAAGATTTTTTGGTGTACTAACTGAGCATTATGCAGGTGCTTTCCCGCCGTGGTTAGCACCAGTGCAGGTGAGGGCAATACCGGTTGCTGATTCAATAATTCCTTATCTCAGTGATGTGCTTACTCGATTTAAGAAAGCTGGTATTCGAATAGATATTGATAGCTCAGATGACCGGATGCAGAAAAAAGTCCGAAATGCTCAGCTTGAAAAGATTCCATTTATGATGATTGCTGGCGATGAGGATATGGCTTTAAATGCAGTTTCATTTAGATATCGAAATGGTGAGCAGAAGAATCGAATACCTATTAAAGTGGCGATTGAAGAAGTTTTGGCGGCTATCAAAGATCGCAAACAAATTTGATGAGTGATCAATCAATTACTGGTGGGGCAGGGATGCCAGATGGTTGGCAGAGGTTGTGGGCACCGCATCGGATGTCTTATTTAGAAGGAGAGAATCGGCCTCTTCCTGAAAATGAAGTTGTTTGTCCATTCTGCAAAATTGCAGATTTGGCAGATCCGGAAGCATTAATAGTTACCAGAGGCAAAGAGGCGTATGTCGTGATGAATCTTTACCCGTATAACGCCGGTCACTTACTAGTTTGCACAAATCGGCATGTTGCAGAGCTACCAGAATTAACACCATCTGAGCGCAATGAGGTCTCAGAACTAACTGCACATGCAATGAAGGTCTTGCGAAAGGTTGGCAGAGCCGTGGGGTTTAACATTGGTATCAATCAGGGCAGTGTTTCTGGTGCTGGGATTGCTGGTCACTTTCATCAACACATAGTTCCACGCTGGAGCGGAGATTCAAACTTCATGCCAATAATTGGCAAAACCAAGGTAATACCAAAGTTATTGCAAGAAAGTAGAGAAGAATTAGCTGCGGGTTGGAATCAAATCTAAGAAGTGTTTTATCTCTGCCACACCCAACTTGTTTTTAAGAATTAGCGGGATTGCTGGAATGATTAGACCGGCAGGAAATTGATCCCAACCGCCCTCTGCCAAAGCATTATGGAGCTCCTCTTTAAACTCTAAAATTAATTCACGGTGCTCTGAATCGCTGGGGATTTTAGCTGAGGCACTAGAGGAGTAATCTGTGATCATCTGATCTTCAAGATTTATTAGCGCAGTTGGCTCACCATTATCTGCGTGTAAAACTAAATATGGAGTAAGAATCGGCTCCAACATTTTCCCAACTATGGCGCTCATGTCCTCAAAATCAACATCACCATCCTCAAAATCAACTACTGCAACAATGGTTGGAACATATAATTCTCGAAAAGTATTCCAATGTGCTACTAGATTTGGATCAATTCCAGTTTTCGCACTAGCAACTACCACAACAACATCTGCAGTAATTAAGGATGGGTCATCAATTTTGGCAGCCGGTAGTCCGAGTAATGTGCTGATTTCCTCTTTCCCAGGAGATATTCCCAAGACAAACCGTGCGTTAATTAGGTCGGCCATGATCTATAAGCCTACGATGGGAATTATGTTGCAGCGTTCATTGCGTGATCCTGTCGCCAAAATTATTGCGCCATTGGTCAAAAC
>SHVD01000039.1 GCA_009691185.1 Candidatus Nanopelagicaceae bacterium
ACAGAAATATTGTAGGTGAATGGCATCAAGATAATTATTAGGAATGCAGGGATTGCTATTCCAAGGTCATCCCAATCGATGCCCTTAATCTGGGTCATCATTAAGAAACCAACAATTATCAGAGCTGGTGTTGCAGCTTCGTAAGGAATAACCGCGACGAGTGGGGCTAGGAATGTTGTAAGCAGGAATAGAACTCCAGTTACTACTGAAGAAAGTCCTGTTCGTGCACCCTCACCCACACCACTAGCTGATTCGATGTATGAAGTATTTGATGAAACTGAACCAGCACCACCTGCTGCAGCGGCAATAGAGTCAACAAGCAGAATGCGGTTAGCACCTTCAACATTGCCATCTCTATCAACTAAGCCAGCTTGTTTACCAATTGCGGTCATGGTTCCCATGGTGTCAAAGAAGTCTGCTAGCAAAAGTGTGAAAACTAGCAATACTGCTGCAACTAATGAGATGCGATCAAATCCACCAAGCAGATTGAAGTCACCAAGAATGTCAAACTTTGGTGTTGTAGCAATTGCTTCAGGCATAGCTGGAACATTTAGGTTCCAACCTTTTGGATTAACCGCTCCAGTAGCGCCATTAAATAATGGTCCGATTTTGAATGCAGATTCGAGTGCTATAGCAAGAGCAGTCGCAGCCACAATTCCGATAAGAATTGATGCCTTCACTTTCTTCACCTGCAGAGCAATTGTAAGGAACAGACCAAATGCGAAGACAATAATCGGCCAACCAACTAGGTTACCGTTATCTCCCAGGGTTACTGGCACAGGTCCGCTTCCAGTTCTGCGAACGAAACCTGCATCAACTAAACCGATCAGTGCAATGAACAAACCGATACCTACTGAGATCGCGATCTTTAGTTGGGTTGGCACAGCCTTGAATACCGCAGTACGGAATCCAGTTAGTACCAAAATCAAGATTATTAAGCCTTCAAGGACAACAAGTCCCATGGCATCTGCCCAGGTCATTTTCGAGGCAATACCAACAGCAACGAATGTGTTTAAACCTAATCCGGTTGCTATGGCTAATGGAAAGTTAGCGACTACGCCCATCAAAATGGTCATAACGCCGGCAATGAGTGCCGTGGCTGCAGCAACTAATGCAAGATTAGGAGCATCGCCTCCACCAATGTATTTTCCATCAGCATCTTTAGCAAGACCGATGATAAGTGGATTGAGCGCAACTATGTAGGCCATTGTGAAGAATGTGACGACGCCGCCACGAACCTCTTGAGCTACGGTTGAGCCACGCTGACTGATTTTAAAGAAACTATCAAGCATGAAATAGACCCTTCTGTTTTTTTAACATGGTGTTTTCGACATGTTGTCAGATGCGGTCCGACAAGCCAAGGGGGATGACCTGAATCTATTGGTTACCTCCTAGTAAGTCTACTTACGACACCAAGAGAGATTGCAACAGATTGGCCAATCAACAGGGCAAATAAAGCTGTCCCCACACCCAGCGAGCCTCCCAGCGCGGCACCCACGGATAGGGCTGCTACCTCAATCACCAATCTCACCCTACCAACTCGCACCCCTGTTTTGTAGTGAAGCCCAGTCATTAAGCCATCCCTGGGTCCGGTACCCAATCCGCAGGTTATATAAAGAGCCGAACCAACTCCAACTAATCCAATCCCAACGAGAACATAAAAATATTTTACAAACACATTACTAACCTCAGGAATTATAAAAAGCCCTAGTTCAAGAGCTGTTGCGATCACAACGATATTTGCTACCGTTCCGAAACCTGGCATCTGCTTGAGTGGTATCCAAAGAGCCAGTACAGCCACTGAAACAAGAAAGGTGGATTGTCCGATATTAAAATCAGAGTTGAGTGAAATTCCTTCAGATAGTACTACCCAAGGAGAATTTCCCAACCCAGTAACAACTAAGAATGCTTCACCGATACCAAATAGTGTTAACCCAAAAATCAAAATAAATATTCGCTGTAAATGATGTTTCCCAGATCCTAAAGACCAGGTCGAATCTGCACGCCAGGGTGTGATTGGAATCGTGCGTGAGGGCTTAAACATTTTTACGAACTTTTGAAACAAACTTTCATGATTTGATGCTTGATTCACTGCTAAACTCTAGCCCATATAACCCGTAGAGATTGGTACATATTGGATTTCACTTATGGGCAAGCAGTAATCATTGGATTTATTCAAGGAATCACTGAGCTCTTTCCAATTTCAAGTTTGGGTCACGCCATTCTCATACCTGCATGGATCGGCGGTTCGTTTGGGGAGTTTATAAGTGAGGAAAACGAAGCCTACTTATTAATTACAATTGCCATGCATTTAGCAAGTTCGGTTGCATTATTTTTGGTCTTTCGTAAAAGATGGATACGCTTGATTTCTGGCACCGTTCATGCCTTTGCTAGCAAAAATTTTCAAGCTACTTCATTTCGTGTACTAAGTTACATAGTCATCGCCACGATTCCGGTTGGGGTACTGGGACTAGCCTTTGGGGATTATTTCCAAAGCATTTTTGGCAAACCACATTACTCAGCCCTTTTTCTTACTCTAAACGGTCTATTGCTTATAACAGCAGAGCGTCTGTGTCGTTGCGATATCACCGCTGAATTGCAAGATTCAGATGCAGAGATCGACAGGCGAGTGAGTGCAAAAACTGCAGTAGCGATTGGATTTGGTCAAAGCTTGGCGCTCTTTGCTGGCATCAGCAGGTTTGGTGTGACTATGAGTGCGGGTTTGTTACGCAAGTTAAATCATTCTGTCGCATCCGATTTTGCATTTTTGCTTTCACTACCAGTAATTGTTGGTGCCTCAGTCATCAAATTACCTGAGCTTTTCACGACTAATGCAAATGAGTTACTCGGTCAAATTTTAGTCGGTTCAGTTATATCTTTCATCGCAACTTATATCAGCGTTACTTTTTTGGTTCGTTGGTTTAAAACCAAAACTTTGTATCCATTCGCAATCTATTGCTTAGTATTTGGCATCTTGTCATTTGTGCGGTTTATGTAAATGTTTCCTGGAATAGGTACCGTTTTAAATATTTCAACCATCATTATTGGTTCAATGATAGGTATTTTAGTTGGCGCAAAATTAAATGAAAAACTTCGAAATCTGATTGTGGATGTTCTAGGTTGTGTTACAGCCATCTCTGCTGCTGATGCGCTTAGCGCCTATTGGGATCCAACGCTTACCCAAGCCTTGCCAGATGGGGGCGCGATATTGGTCCTTATTTTTTCATTGTTATTGGGTGCCTTAATCGGAACTTGGTTAAAAATTGAAGAAGGCTTAGAAAAACTTGGTAAGAAATTAAAGAATCGATTCAGTCCGCAAGGTGGTTCTGATTTTGTCGAGGGATTTGTTTCAGCTTCATTAATTTTTGCGATTGGCCCATTGGCAATTCTAGGCAGTATTTCTGATGGTATGGGGACTGGCATTGATCAGTTGGTATTGAAAAGCACATTGGATGGTTTCACATCAATCGCCTTTGCTGCCTCCCTTGGCTGGGGAGTGGCGCTGTCATCGTTGCCAGTAGGTATTTATCAATTTTTTTGGACGGCTATTGGCTTATTTCTTGGCGCTATTTTGGCGCCATATCAAATCGCAGCTATGACAGCCGTTGGTGGAGTGTTGCTAATCGGCATAGCTCTTAGATTGTTAAAGATCCGTGAGATCGCAGTTGCGAATCTGCTGCCAGCTCTCGCGTTAGCACCTTTGTTGGCACTTCTTGCTCATAAGTTTATTTAGAAGGTTTTGGCGTCAATAACAAAGCGATATTTAACATCACTGGCAACTGTACGATCAAAAGCTTGATTAATGTAATCCACTTTAATCACCTCAACATCACATAATATATTATGCGTACTGCAAAAATTCAGCATTTCTTGTAGCTCACTTACGCCACCAATCATCGAGCCGGCTAATGATCTACGTTGACCTAATAATGTTCCTGCTGCGACTTCATATGGCTTGCCGGGAAGTCCAATTACTACCAAAGTGCCATCTAGTTTCAACGCTTGTAAATAAGGTTCTAAATCGATCTGTGCAGATATAGTATTTAAAATCAGATCAAAACTTTTTCTGTGTTTCTTTAGTTCGCTAGCGTTGCTAGTTAATACAAAATGATCAGCTCCCATTGCTTTGGCATCCGCCTCTTTTTCTGGTGAATGAGAGAAAACAGTTGTCTCAGCTCCTAGCGCGTGTGAAAACTTAACTCCCATATGTCCCAATCCGCCAAGTCCCATAATGGCTACCTTCTTACCAGGGCCAGCCTGCCAATGCTTAAGCGGTGAGTAGAGCGTTATTCCAGCGCACATAAGTGGTGCTACACCAGCAAGTTCTAAATTTGTTGGCACGTGAACTGCATAATCCTCATCAATTACAAATCGATTTGAATAACCGCCAAATGCAATAGTTTTGCCATCTCGTTCGATGGAATTGTATGTACCGGTCATATCTTCCAGGCAGTATTGCTCTAATCCAGCCATACAACTTGAGCAGTTACGACAAGAATCGATAAAGACTCCCACGCCGATTAACTCACCAACTTTGAATTTACTTACCTGAGAGCCGATTTCAATCACCTTGCCCACAATTTCATGACCAGGCACCATAGGAAAAATTGCTGGGTCCCACTCTTCGCGTGCTTGGTGTATATCAGAGTGGCAAATTCCAGAGTAGTAGATTTCTAACGCTACATCTCGTGGCCTTAACTGGCGACGATCAAACTCAAAAGGTTCTAATTGAGCACCAGCTGAATGAACTACATAGCCTTGAGCTTTCATCGATCCGATCCATTAAATGGTAATGATTGGTCAGACGCTGGATTTGAAACTCTTGATGTCACATTGCGCATGTGATGACGGCGACATAAAACCTCGTATGCGACCGTGGAGGCGGTACTTACATCGCCCACAACTATTTGCTCACCTTGCGTAACCATTTTTCCATCAATGATACGAGCGTTATGAGTTGCTCTTTCACCACACCAACAAAGTGCTTCAACCTGTAAATTTTGTACCCGATCAGCTAGCTCCACTAAGCGCGCACTTCCTGGAAAAAGTTTTGTTCGAAAATCAGAAAGAATTCCAAATGCGTAAACATCGATACCAAGACCATCAACAATTTTCGCCAACTGTTCAATTTGTTCTGGCGTATAAAACTGGGCTTCATCGCAAATAATGAAGGTAATCCGTCCACCGATAGATAATCTCTCAACAATCAATTTATGGATGTTTAGATCGGTATCTACTTCCAGAGCTTCGATTTGTAAACCAAGTCGGGATGAAATTAAACCTTTACCTGCGCGGTCCTTACTTGTGAAAATTACTCCTTCGCGACCACGAGATCGGTGATTGTGGGCGGTTTGCAGAGCAAGGGTTGACTTACCACTATCCATAGTTCCGCAGTAATAAATTAGCTCAGCCATATGCCTATTCTGCCAATATTGTTTGGATTTGTAGAGCAGGATGGGCTTTATTAATTCGTGATTTGCCACCCAGCGCGGGGATCTCCAAGAGGCAAACTACCCCAGCGGGTTGCAATTTCGCGGCGAGAATCAACTCCACTGCCGCAAGAGCGGTTCCCCCGGTGGCTAGAACATCATCGACCACCATCACCTTCTTACCCTCAGGAATTAGATTGGCATGAATCTCAAGAGTTGCAGTTGCATACTCAAGTTCATAACTTTTTGAAATAGTTTCACCAGGAAGTTTGCCTAATTTACGGATTGGGATAAACCCTTTATCAGCAATTACCGCAGCGGCAGCGGCGAATATAAATCCTCGCGCCTCTATTCCTGCAATGTAATCGCAATCCTGGGCCAGTAGCGCTATTTCTTCGCAGCATTGTGCAAAAACATCCTTATTCGCAAGTAAGGGTGTTATATCCTTAAAAATTATTCCAGGGGATGGAAAATTTGGGATGATTCTAATTAAGCCCTGCGGTTGGACAGCCATTTGCGAATCCTATTGTTTTGTTGATAATTTATTGGTGTCCAGGAGGGGAGTTGAACCCCTAAGCCCTTACGGGCACTAACACCTCAAGCTAGCGCGTCTGCCAATTCCGCCACCCGGACCTAATAAGTATTTTAACTTCAATCTCAATTCGATGAAAATTCAACTTATATAGGAGAATACAACCATGAAACTAACGCCGCAACAGATCATTGAACTTGAGGATGAGACTGTTCTGCTCTGTCAGGAAATGATCAGGATTCCAAGTGTTAATCATGGCGAAGGTCGAGGCGATGAAAAAGCGATGGCGGAGTATGTGGTTAAACGATTATCTGAGGTTGGGATAGCAACTGAGTCAATTGTAAGTGCCCCTAATCGAGTGAATGTGGTTGCAAAGATAGCTGGCGTAGACCAATCAAGACCTGGCCTGGTTTTACATGGACACATCGATGTAGTTCCAGTTATTGCTGAAGATTGGTCGGTTGATCCGTTCGGCGGAATTATTAAAGATGGATTTATTTGGGGCCGCGGGGCAGTTGATATGAAAGATATGGATGCAATGATGCTCGCTACGGTGAGAATGTGGCAGCGTGTTGGATACAAACCACCCCGCAATATTCTGCTTATTTTCTTTGCAGATGAAGAGGCAGGATCAAATTATGGATCTCGCTGGATGGTGAAAAATCGACCAGAGTTATTTGAAGGATACAGCGAAGCTATTTCAGAGGTTGGTGGGTTTTCGATCACAATCACTGGTGATAATCGACTTTATTTAATTGAAGCCGCACAAAAAGGTATTCAATGGGTAAAGCTAACCGCTCAGGGAACAGCTGGTCATGGATCATTTATCAATAGAGATAATGCGATAACGAAGGTGTCTGAGGCTGTTGCACGAATAGGTAATTATGAGTGGCCAGAGTTGGAGACAAAAACTAACAAAAGATTTTTCAGCAAAATTGCGGAATTAACTGGCGACAAATACGATCCCAAAAATGTGAGGCCATTACTGCGACATCTGGGTGCTGCCGTAAAGATGATAGGTGCGACACTTACCAACACCGCCAATCCAACAATGCTTGAGGCAGGGTATAAGGCGAATGTCATTCCTCAGGGTGCTAGCGCTGTAGTTGACGGTAGATTTTTGCCCGGTCATGAAAGTCAATTACATGAAACGCTAAAAAAATTAGCAGGTGATCAGGTTGAAATAGAGATATTAACTAGGGATATCGCACTTGAAGTGGATTTTGCTGGACCGCTAGTAGAAGCGATGTGCAAGGCGATAAATGTCGAAGATCCGGATGGAGTTCCCGTTCCTTATCTTATGAGCGGTGGTACTGATAATAAGGCGCTGCATGATGTTGGAATAATTGGATATGGATTTTCACCATTGAGATTGCCTAAAGATTTGGATTTCTTTGCCCTTTTCCATGGGGTTGATGAGCGTGTGCCAATCGAGGGACTAAAATTTGGTGTACGCGTACTTTATAACTTTTTAGATAATATCTAAAAACTTAATTTGCTGAAACCTCATTAAGTACCTGCCGCATTTTATCTGGCAAAGTAATTTGCTCAACAGTTAGTATGCCTCGTAATTGCGCACCAGTTCTAGCTCCTATTAATGCACTGGTAACACCAGGTGCATCTCTTACCCAAGACAGTGCAACCTCTAGGGGTGAGTAACCTAAACCTTCGGCTACCACACATACGCACTCAACAATCTTTTTTGCTCGCTCCGATAGGTAGGGCTCTACAAAATTTGCAAAGTGCGGGGAGGCACCTCTGGAGTCTGATGGCACACCACCACGGTACTTACCAGTTAATACTCCTCGTCCAAGTGGGGACCAAGCCAAGAATCCAAGATTTAGCGCACCAGTTGCAGGGATAACCTCTTCTTCAACTTTGCGGTTCAATAACGAGTATTCATTTTGAGCGCAAGTAATAGCTGCTTTTCCAAATATTGGATTTTGCAATGTTGCAGCACGGGCTAGTTGCCAACCATTAAAATTACAAACACTTACGTAACGTGCTTTTCCGGAGTTTGTTGCATAATCTACAGCTGATAATGTTTCCTCTAGTGGCGTGTCTTTATCCCAATGATGTATCTGCCAAAGATCAACGTAGTCGACATTTAATCTGGCTAAAGATTTATCTAGATCCGAAATCAAATCATTACGAGAGTTGTTCACTTGTCGATTGCCATCCTTGAATGAAACTCCTGCCTTGGTGGCAATAAATAAATCATCTCGCTTAATTAATGCGCCGATGAAACCACCCAATACGCGTTCAGCATCACCGTCGCCATAAACCGCTGCAGTGTCAATTAGATTACCGCCAGCTTCAACAAACTCCTGTAACTGCTGTGCAGCCTCATTCTCATCGGTGTCCCTGCCCCAAGTCATTGTGCCAAGACCAAGACGGGAGACTGGTACTCCACCCAGTTTGCGACGTTCCATGGCTGGCAGGCTAGCAACAAGAGGTGAAAAAGATCGGTAACCTTGCCAAATGCCGATTGTTTATCTTCTACGTCATGCCCAGTCTGTTGCCAACACCAAAGGGATTTTGGCAGGCCAGGATGACACCGTTGCGTTATCAAGATTTGGACAAAAACAGGCACAAACATTGGTTACATACTTGAAAAACATTAAATTTGAAAAAGTCTTGTGTAGCCCGCTAAAGCGGTGTGTCCAAACAATCAGCCCTTATATGAGCAGTAATCCAAAAATCTCATTTGAGGTTGATCCTCGAATAATTGAGATGGATTATGGGCTTTGGTCAGGACGCAAACTATCTACCCTCTCGCGAAATCCTCAATGGGAGGGAGTTCAAAATAAGCCTTCAACATTTACCTTTCCCGGAGGGGAGAGCTTTAAGCAGATGCGAAAGCGTGTTGAGTCGGTAATCGCAGACTTATCAAGAGAGAAAGGTTCTTTTTTGCTTGTGACGCACGGTGATATTATAAAAATGTTTATTGCCACCGCCCTGGATCTACCAATTGATAGATTTCAAAATTTTATTTCTGAGCCAGCTTCGATCACCTCTATCAGTCTTGGGAAAAAGCGAAATACGATACTGCAGATCAATTACAAATTGACTGCCTCTGATCTAACTGGCTTTAAGGCAAACCAACTCGGCGGCGGCAACTTGCTTACAAATTCACCAAGATGGTGGAGAAAATAGTGCCTAGAATTGTTTATCGCCACCAACCAGCCACACGATTTATTGTAAGCGCTATTGGTGAACCGGGTCAACGACAATTTTTTTTGCAAGTCAAATCCGAATCTGGAATTAACGCTGTAACGCTGGAGAAAACTCAGGTTATGGCTTTAACTGAAAGATTTGAAGAGCTAATCAGAGAGTTACGGCGGGGCAAGATGGCCTCATTAGATGAGATTAATCTGTCACCAGTTGAAGACAGCGAGCCCATGGAGTTACCAATTGAAGAGGATTTTAGGGTTGGAGTAATCAGCATAAGTTGGGAAGAAAGCTCAGTAGTTGTAAATATTCAAGCGGCCACAGAGGATGACGAACTCATTTTAGATGATGCTGACTTTGGACCTGATTTAATTATTGCCACACTTAGACTCAACCAGATCAAAGGGTTTTGTGAAAGAGCTAAACGAATTGTAAACGCCGGAAGACCAGCGTGCCCATTTTGTGCACTACCGGTTGACCCCCTCGGTCATCTTTGTCCAAGAGCAAATGGATATCGAAGATGAAGGTAACCGTAGATTTAATAGCAAATGGTGAAATGTTAGTCGTTGGCAGATTAGTCGATGCCACCAATGCTTCACTGCTGGCCCAAATAAAAAATTGTGATCCGCAAATTAAGGTTGTATATAAACCAGTTGCAGGAGAAAGACCGTTATGGGATTTTTCAGATGGCAGTTTGGCTCACCGGGAATATGCCGCTTTTCTATTTAGCGATATTGGAAATTTTGATTTGGTTCCGTTCACTGTATTACGTGAGGGTCCATTTGGTTTTGGCATGGTGCAGGAGTGGGTGGAGATAGATGAGAATGTTGATGTAGTTGATTATGGTCAAGGACAAGATAATCAACTACGCAAGATGGCATTATTTGACGCACTCATTAATAATACTGATCGAAAATTTGGACATCTATTAGTTGATAAATCAGGCCTCCTAAAAGGATGTGACCATGGAGTGTGTTTTCATAGTGAGGATAAATTGCGTACAGTTATATGGCAGTTTGCGGGCGAACAATTCACAGAAGAGGAGCTTGAGCTCTTGAAAACGCTGGAAGAGCTAGACCTAGAGTCACTTTTTTCACCGTACTTAACCCTGCAAGAGATATCGGCATTAAAGAATCGGATCAAAGGATTAAGAGTTTCGGGGGAATTTCCACTGCCAAGTGCGCAATGGCCTGCAGTGCCATGGCCTCCGGTCTAAAGTGAAATGATTAGCCATGAATAGTTGGCCTCGCAATAATCTGCCATTAGTGGCTGGTTACGAGTTTCCAACCTTGAAAATCATTGATTCAAATCTTGGCTTAGTAACCTTAAATACACCAAGTGATTTTCGAATATATGTATGTGGCATAACACCTTACGATGCCACTCATTTGGGCCATGCAGCAACCTATCTTGCCTTTGATTTAATAAATCGGTATCAATCACTTTCTGGACGAAGCGTGAATTTTGTTGAAAATGTCACTGATATTGATGACCCATTATTAGAACGTGCTAAACGCGATAATTCGAATTGGCAAAACATAGCTGACACTCAAACCCAATTATTTAAGGCAGATATGTCAGCGTTGAGAATACTCCCGCCAAATGATTTGGTGAAAGTGACGGAGTCGATTGCTATCATCAATGATTTTATAAAAAAATTGGATAGTCGAGGCTATTTGTATGAAATATCAGGAGATTACTACTTTTCAGTCGGGGATTTTCTTTCAGGTCTACCAGTATCAACTAGTGATGCTGTAAAAATATTTGCCGAACGCGGTGGTGATCCATATCGGCAGGGTAAGAAACATCAATTAGATCCACTGGTATGGAGTGCTAATGCTGAAGGTGAGCCGGGCTGGGAGAGTAGTTTTGGCTTTGGCAGGCCAGGTTGGCACGTTGAATGCACAGCTATTGCTTGCAAGTATTTGGATAAAGATTCAAATGATCCAATAGTGCATGTGCAAGGTGGTGGCTCTGACTTAATATTTCCTCATCATTTCATGAGTGCGCAGATTGTAAAGGCGGCTTACGGCAGAGATTTCTCCCAGTATTTTGTGCATGCCGCCATGATTGGTTTAGATGGTGAAAAAATGAGTAAATCAAAGGGAAATTTGGTATTTGTTTCCAAGCTGATAAGTGCTGGAATAGATCCGATGGCGATCAGGTGGGCATTACTCCAAGGTCATTATCAGAAGGATCGAGAATGGAGTGAAAATTTGTTATCAGAATCAGAGATTCAAATTGCAACTGTTAGAAGGGCGTTGGCACAAAGTGAGGTGACTGAGTCGAAGGAATTGATAGCTGGGATTATTGCTGACCTTTCAAAAAATCTTGACACACCCTCCGCCTTAAAACGATTGCTTTCATGGTCGGAGCAATCCATCAATGCTGGGTCTATTAATCAAAGTGGCTTAGTATCTCGTAGCATTGATTCATTGTTAGGTTTAGCACTATAAATCAATGATTTAAGTTGATTTGGTGCAGTAAACTAGGCCAAATGAACTCCCTAAGAGATGCACTGTCAAAGCGTGTAGTAATAGCAGATGGTGCCATGGGAACTATGTTGCAGGCTCAAAATCCCACATTGGCTGATTTTCAAAATCATGAAGGATGTAATGAGATTTTAAATATCACAAGGCCAGATATCGTGAAAGCGGTTCATAGTGAATATTTTGCAGCGGGTGTTGATGCCATCGAAACAAACACATTTGGAGCAAATTTTGCCAACCTTGCTGAGTATGGAATTGAAGATCGGATATATGAGTTAGCTTTTGCCGGAGCTAAATTAGC
>SHVD01000040.1 GCA_009691185.1 Candidatus Nanopelagicaceae bacterium
CCACCTTGCGAGCTACAACCTATTAGCTGCACCTATTGTTGACACAAACGATCGGCTCTTGGGTGCGGTGACCGTTGATGATGTGCTGGATCACTTACTACCAGAGGACTGGCGCCATAAAGATTTAGTCAAAGCAGAAGTAGTGGAGGAATAATCATGGCAAACGAGAAAATTAATAAGAACTCACTTGAGTTTCCACGCGAATCTCGTAGAACTCTCAAGCCTTCTTACGATCCAGAAATCTTTGGCCGTTGGTCTGAGCGATTTGCACGATTCTTGGGCACATCTAGATTCTTGGTATACATGACTACTTTTGTATTATTTTGGGTTATTTGGAACTCACTAGCACCAGATGACTTAAGGTTTGATAATTATCCTTTTATTTTTCTAACTTTAATTCTGTCGCTGCAAGCATCATACGCAGCGCCACTAATTTTGCTTGCACAAAATCGTCAAACTGATCGTGACCGTGTGCAGAATAAAGAAGACCGAGAGCGAAATGAGCAAAATTTGGCAGACACTGAGTACTTAACACGTGAATTAGCCACTCTGCGAACTGCTATTGGTGAGGTAACAACAAAAGATTACTTGCATCAAGAGATTGCTGATGCAATTGAAGAAATTGTTCAAAAAATAAACAAAAAGTCTTAAGTATTTACGTTAAGCCTTACGCCTACTAAGGATTTTGGCCTAATAATTATTTGATCAAGGATTGCATCAAATAAATCCATAATTTTTTGATCACTTAAAACTATTGGATTTCCTGCGTCCCCACCCTCTCGAATATTTGTATCAAACGGCACCTTTGCAAGCAGTGGAACATCAGCTCCAACTAATTCACTTAGACGCCTGGCAGTTTCTTCTCCTCCGCCACTTCCAAATATCGAGATTTTTTCTCCAGTTGTAGCGGAGATCGTTTCGGACATATTTTCGATGACGCCAATTACTGGTTGTTTAATTTGATGAGCAATCCTGCCAGCTCGTTCGGCAACCTCTGCAGCTGCAATTTGAGGTGTAGTGACCACAATAATTTCAGATCCGGGGATTAATTGGCCAAGTGAAATTGCTATATCACCTGTACCAGGTGGTAAATCAAGTAGTAGTAAATCTAAATCTCCCCAGTACGCATCACTTAATAACTGCTCAAGAACCTTGTGTAGTAACGGACCACGATATGCAACTGGATCTGATCTTTCTGGTTTGAACATCTCCATGGAAACAACCTTTACGCCGTAATTTTCAACTGGAATAAAGGTTTGATCGATTGCAGTCGGTCTTTTATCTAAAATTCCCATAAGTCTTGGAATTGAATGTCCGTAAACATCTGCATCTAAAATTCCAACTTTAAGGCCACGCTTTGCTGCTGCGACCGCCAAATTAACAGTTACCGATGATTTTCCAACACCACCCTTGCCGGAAGCAATCCCTAATACTCGGGTTAAAGAATCAGGTTGGGCAAATGGAATAAATTTTTCACGTCCGCCTCTAATAATTTTCTTCACATTATTTCGTTGTTCTTCACTCATTACACCAAAAATAACCTCAATAGATTTAATTTCTTCAATATCACTAAGCGCCTTCGTAATATCTGCCTTTAATCGATCCTTCATCGGACAGCCGACTATGGTTAGCAAAATACCGATCTTTGCCACCCCTGCTGAAAAATCTACCGATTCCACCATACCTAGTTCAGGTAGTGGTTTATGAAGCTCAGGGTCAATCACATTCCCTAGCGCTTTCCTAATTAAATCACTGGTACTCATAAAATATCAGGATCTATCTTTGGCTTTGACTTGACTTCAAAATCAGATTTATCAATTACATCAGAGATATGTTTTTTGATCAAAGCTTTTGGATGTAGGTCTTTGACCTGTAAATCTTCATAGCCCGGTCCTAGATTATCCCTTACTTCATTTGTTACTTTTTGCGCCATGTTTTTAATTTTAATTAGAAATCTTGCCGCGTCTGCAGCCACAGTTGGCATTCGGTCTGGGCCAATTAATATCATGCCCACCACAATAAGTGCAAGAATCTCTCCGCCGCCGATATTAAACATATGTACTACTCCTTAGATGCTGCAAGAGTAACAGTTGTTTGGCGGATGATATTATTGCGTTGATATTTAATCGTTACCTTATCACCTGCGCTTTTGCTGCGAATCATCACAATTAGTTCATCTGAATTTTCAACCTCACCACCACCAAACTCAATGATTACATCCCCCTCTTTCAAACCTGCTTTATCTGCTGGTCCACCGGGTGTTACACCAACACCTTCACTACTTATTAAAGCACCACTTCCGGTAAATCTAGAATCTACTGAAATTCCCATAATTGGATAGGTGGCAGAGCCTGTTGCAATCAACTGCTCTGCAGTTTTCTTGGCTTGATTAATCGGAATTGCAAAACCTAATCCAATTGATCCTGCTTGACTGGTAAATCCAAGTGTTGCAATCGCTGAATTTACACCAACTACTGCGCCTGTGGCATCAACTAGTGGACCACCAGAATTTCCTGGATTAATTGCAGCATCAGTTTGTAGTGCATTGATAAAGGAGCTTTCACCATTTCCACTTCCAGTAGTAACAGCTCGATTTTTAGAGCTGATAATTCCTGAAGTGACTGTTCCTGATAAGCCAAGGGGTGAGCCAATAGCAATTACTGCATCTCCCACTTGAACTTGATCACTGTTTCCTAATTGCAAAGTTGGTGCTGCTATGACATCAATTTTTAGTATTGCTAAATCATAGGAACTATCCCTGCCAATTAACTTTGCTGGGTATTTTTTGCCATCAGAGAGTTTGACATTTATGGTGCCACCCCTTGCAGCTGCATCAATTACATGATTATTAGTCAAAATAAAGCCATCACTATCAAAAAAGAAACCCGAGCCCGTACCTGAGCCAGCCACTCCATTAACTGAAATCGAAACTACCGCTGGGATTACTCGCGCAGCAAGGGCCGCAATCGAATCTGGCGCCCGCTCTACTGTGTTATTTGTTTGAACTAAGTTTGCGCCCAAATTTGTAGAGCTGCTGCGACCAATTACTGCTCCGATACCGCCAGCAATAACCGCTATGACTACTGCAATTACAAAAAAATTAGAGTTACTTCGCACCTTTACTAATTGTGCAGGCTTTGTTTCAGCATCACTCTGCCACCATGGAGTATCTGATGGTGGCTTCATTTAGGGAAGTTTATTGGCAACTAATATGCCTGCGCCAATTGGAATCACTGTGGCTGTCCATCGTTCATCCTCTTTAACGACTTTAATCACATCTCGCCTTGCAATACTCTCAGGATCGCGTTGGGTTGGGTCTACCACCTTGCCACCATTTAACACTTGATCAATAATTAGTAATCCACCAGTTTTCAACAACCTGTGGGATTCTTGCACCATATCAAATAAATCCAAAGCAGGGCGAATTATAATTAAGTCATAAGAGTTATCAGCCAACTTTCCGATAACCTCAATTAATTTCCCAGTGATAATTCGATACTTTGTAGGAGCGATATCTGCATCTTCAAATATTGTACGAGCAATTTTTGAGTGTTCTCGCTCTGAATCAACTGTAGTTAATACCCCATCATCAGCCATCCCGCTTAATAGCCAAAGTCCACCAACGCCTGATCCAGTTCCAATTTCCACAACTGATTTAGCTTTTAATAGTTGAACTGAAAACTTTAAAAAATTTCCTACAGCAGCGGTTGGATCTGATGCTCCAACCTCTTGACCATTTGCTCTTGCTTGTTGCTTAAAGTAATCCTCATGCGCAAAACTCTCCGCAAATACGTTCATATCTGTGCGCGGTGGAATTGAATCTTTCAAAATGTTGCCAGCCACTCAATTAATAATCTAACTCCAAAACCTGTACCGCCTTTAATGTTTTCACCCTCATCAACCTCTGATCTGCCCGTTCCAGCAATATCTAGATGAACCCAGGCGCGTCCACCAACAAACTTTTCTAAAAATAAAGCTGCGGTAATTGATCCGGCTGAAAATCCCATCTTGTCTGCTAGATGATTAAAATCTGCTACTTCACTTTGCAGAGCTTGTGAATAATCATCAACTAAAGGCATGTGCCACACTTTTTCACCGACGCTATTGCCAACTTCAAATAATCGCTTAGCTAAGGCGTTTTTCCTGGTGTACATAGCAGCGTGTTGGCGGCCAAGGCCTAATGTTGCAGCCACCGTAAGAGTTGCCACATCGATTAAATAATCTGGATCAAGAGTTAAATCTGCATAAGCAAGTCCATCTGCTAAAACTAATCTGCCTTCGGCATCGGTGTTTAAAACTTCAACAGTAGTGCCGCCATAATGTTTGATTACATCAGATGGGCGCTGAGCCGTGGCAGATAACGCGTTTTCAGCAACCATTAATAATGTCGTCACCTTAACCTTTGGTTTTATTCTTGCTAATGCAACAGTTGCACACAAAACTGCCGCAGCCCCTGCCATGTCACTCTTCATGCCAATCATGGTGTCATAAGGGCGCTTTAATGAAACTCCACCAGTGTCAAAAGTAATTCCCTTGCCAACTAAAACTACATGTGGCCAAGAAGAAGAACCTTTTGGGGCATAGGTAATTTCAATCAATCTTGGACCTGGGTTTGGTGAAGAGTTTCCTACCGCAACCAATCCACCAAAATCCTTTATTGCCCGGCCAGATTTGATACTTAACGAAAGGCTAGAACTTTTTGCTTCAGAGACCATGGCAGTTGCTTGCTTTGCTAGCCACTCTGGATTCTTGATATTTGATGGCGTATGAATCAGATCTCGTGCTTGCCAAACCGCCGAGGCTAAAACATCAGCCCTCTCAATCTCAGCCTCAAAATCTCCATAAATTACAAACTCTGGCTTCTTATCCTTTAGATCAGTTTTAAGTGAGTACTGGTAGTTAGATAGGGCAAATGCCACTGCGGCTGTTGTTACTAGCTTTTTATCACTTACTAGTGCAGAAAGAAGTACAGAATTACTTGATTTAACACGTCTGCCCAGAGCTGCTGCTGCTTTGCGGAGATCATTTAAATTTTGTTCACCTACGCCGACTAAATAGATACGAGTCAGTGAGCCGGCTGACAATGGGACCTCAATAATTTCACCAGATTTTGCAGTGAAATCTGGCCAATTACTTAGCTCAATATTTAAATCTAATTTTGTGTAATTTGTTAGCGCAGTTGAAAATCTGCTCTTGTTGATTTGTATTTTCTCGCCAGAAAGCACTGGCAGCGCAACAGCTGTGAACCGGGTAAATTCCAACTCATCTTCTGGTAAGTAAGAAAGTTTTGGATATAGATCGAGGAGTTTTTGAGCCATAACCCTGATTTAAATTAGTTCAGTCGGTTACTTTTTAACTAATGCGACAGCAGCTTGTAATACATTCCCGAGATTGGTTGCTTCTTCAACATTTAACTCAACGACTAATCTGCCGCCGCCCTCAAGAGGGATTCGCATAACCATAGAACGAGCTTCCTTAGTGACCTCCATTGGTCCGTCACCAGTTCTTGGTTTCATCGCTGCCATTTAAATCTCCTCTACAAAATAATTAATCCCGTGCCAGCCTTACTAGAGGCGTAATTATCCCCTATATACCTGCGGGTGGGAAATCCTTATAAATAACCTTAAGAAATCAACCCAATTAGGCGGGATCTGCCCGATGCGATAACTGAAATAACTGCCCGTTCGGGCACACCAAGTTTTACTGCAATTTCAGATGTGGTGATCATATTTACAAAATGCAATGTCAAAATCAGCCGTTCTTCTTCTGGCAATGTGGCAATCAGTTCAGCGATCGTCTTACTGTTGCCCTCAGGTGCCATGTATAAAGATTACTCGGCAGGGCCAATACTTTCGACTTACGCCGAAACTTGTCGACTAAATCGACGCAGTGAGAGCCAAACTCCGATTAGTAACATCGGCTTAAGAAACAATAAAACTATTGCTGGAGCCAAAATCTCTTCCCGCCAGAAAAACACTGTTCCACCTCGTACTGGTTTTAATTCAAATTTCCCAGTGCCTCTAATTACTCTGCCAATATGGACTACCTCGCAGATTACTGGTGGCTTCCACTTAGTTACTTCCATAGTGTCTAAAATTCCTAACTTTAATTTTGGATATAACTTTGGGAATAATCCAGTAAAAGCAAATATTAAAACACCTTTACCATTCTTAACTGTTGGGTCTTGATCTAACTCGGACCAAACCTTTGTTTGTAGCATCCAATCACTCTGGCCTTGCCAGTTAACTAAAGCACTCCAGGCACTCTTAACTGGCTTATTAATCTTGATTGTCAGTGAAAGATTTGAGAGTTTATTCATTTTGTTCTGACCGCCTCAATTGTTGCAGGAATATCTTTACACCAACTAACCAGTTCGGCCTGGCCCACTTTCATAAAATTTTGCGTAGCAAGATGTTCGATAGCAACTTGTAGTGGTGCATAAACTCCAGTCGGATCACATACTGCAATCGGTTTGTTATGAAACTTAAGATACTTACCAACCCATATTTCAAAGAACTCTTCTAAGGTGCCGATCCCCCCGGGCAATATAATGAAAGCCTCTGCCAAATCTTCAATTTTTGCTTTTCTAGTTCGCATATTTGTAACTACGTACATATTTGTGGCATCTGTATCTTCAAATTCAACTTTTTTTAATCCTTCCGGAATTACACCGATTGTCGCTGCGCCTGCAGCTCTTGCACCTTTTGCAACCTCACCCATCATTGAGGCTTTGCCACCACCCCAAACTAGATCCCAACCTTGATCACCAATTGCTTTTCCAATATTAAATGCCAATTCCAGTGAACTTTGTGGAATATTGGGAGCGGATGAGCAGAATACCGATACGCGCATGAAATTAGTCTATTGCCTTCCACGCACTTTGATACCGTTGGCTAATGAGCGCTAATCAAAGCACCGCATATGGCTTTGGCATTGCCACCCAAAACCTTGCAGGTTCAATTCTTGAGTCTTCTTTTTACGAATTAGGTCTTGGTAATGCGCCAACTAATAATATGGATAGTAATTTTAAATCCTTAATTGGTGAGGATCCAATTCGTAAAGTTAAGAAGGTCGCCATTGAGGTAATAATTAATCTCAACGATAAGCCAAAAGATGCTGCAGATGTCTACTTAAGATTGCATTTACTCTCTCATAGGTTGGTCAAACCACATGGTGTTAATCTAAATGGAATTTTTTCGCTACTTGCAAATGTGGTTTGGACCTCAGCAGGGGCTTGTGAAGTTGAGGGTTTCGAGAAGGTAAGACCACAATTGCTAAACAAATTTCAAAACTTAACTATTTACGGCGTAGATAAATTCCCGAGAATGGTTGATTATGTAATTCCAGCGGGTGTGCGTATTGCAGATGGTGACCGGGTGCGCCTTGGTGCTTACCTATCCTCTGGAACAACTGTTATGCATGAAGGCTTTGTAAATTTTAACGCCGGCACCTTAGGTAAATCTATGGTGGAGGGGCGAATTAGTGCAGGAGTGGTAGTTGGTGATGGCAGTGATATTGGTGGCGGTGCCTCAATCATGGGTACCTTAAGTGGTGGTGGTAAAGAGGTTATTTCGATCGGAGAACGAACCCTATTGGGTGCAAACTCTGGAATTGGAATTTCTCTAGGTAACGATTGTGTAGTTGAGGCTGGAATTTACGTTACCGCTGGATCAAAAATAACTCTGCCGGATGGAAAAATAGTAAAAGCAAAAGAATTAAGCGGGGCAGATAACTTACTATTCCGGCGTAATTCACAAACAGGATCACTTGAGGTGCTGCCGAAAACTGGTAGCTGGAGTGGCTTAAATTCAACGCTTCACAAAAATTAATTTTCAAATAGTTTTTTAGGAGAAGTAATAAATCCAACTCCCCATGAAAAATGCATGGTTGCCAGAACAAATGGCATTAGCAATCTATCAATTAATTTCTTACCAACCATAAAACCGCCAATAAGTAATAAGGTGAGGTAAGTGAGTGTTGGCAAAATAAAAATTGGATTTATGAACAATCCACCGACAACAGATATCAGGGTTATAACAACTGCAATTGGTGGGGCAAGGTATCGGTAATTAACCGTCTGTGGGTGTTGCCTAGCAATAACTCTGCGCCAGCGACCATACTGAAAATATTGTTTTGCTAATTTAGGAAATGAGTTACGTGGTCGATAAGTGACAATTAATCGTGGATCAAACCAAATTAAACCACCCTGTTTTCGCATTCGATGGTTTAATTCCCAGTCTTGAGCCCTGATATACCGCTCATCAAATCCACCTGCTGCGATAATTGCAGATTTTTTAAAAACACCAAGATAAACAGTGTCGGCAGCACCTGCTTTGCCGCCAGTGTGAAATTTAGATGGCCCCACACCTAATTTAGATCGCATAGCTTGCGCAATGGTTCGTTGCAGACCAAACTCACTATTGGCGTGCATTAACCCACCCACATTTACCGCGCCCGTCTCTTGCATAATCGAAACTGCGTTTTTTATATAATCACTTTCAATCTCTGAATGCCCATCTATTCGGCAAATAATTTCATGAGAGCTGGATTTAATTGCTAAATTCAAACCAGCAGCGGTCTGACCAGATGGATTATCAACCAACTTAATTCGACCATCGCCAGCAGATAACGCCTTTGCTATTTGTGCAGTTTTATCTTTTGAAGGCCCTAGGGCCAAAATAACTTCAATACTTCCAGAGTAATCTTGCTGAAGAATTGCTGAGATGCAATTTTCTAAATCACGTTCTTCGTTGAGAATAGGCAAGATAACCGATACGTAAGGTTGTGATGTTTGATTCACGCGCCCTCCGATCATTATTTGTGCCCAATTATTCCCTACCCATAATCTAGGATAAGAAGATGAAATCCTCTCGAAGTATCAGGATATTCACTGGTATTTCGCTAGCAACTTTGGCAATTTCAGCAATTAGTTCTTTGGCTTTCACCACTGTCACTGCATCCATTAACAAAATTGATGCCTTTGCCGGGATTGATAATCGCCCTGAAAAAATCTCTTCGGCAATAAATTACTTATTAGTGGGATCAGATACTAGAGAGGGTCTTTCTAAAGCAGAGTTAAAGGAGTTAAGAGTTGGGTCTGTGGCGACCGCTGCTGGAAAAAGATCAGACACTATGTTGCTTGTGCACATTTCTAAAGCCAGAGATAAGGCGGTCTTAATTTCAATACCGCGAGATAGTTTTGCATTAATACCTGCCCACACAAATAAAGCAGGAAAAGTCATTCCTGCGGTGCATTCTAAAGTCAATTCAGCATTTAATTGGGGCGGTGCACCACTTCTAATCCAAACAATTGAAGAGATGACCATGCTAAAAATTGACCACTACGTTGAGATTAATTTTGCTGGCTTTGCTCGAGTGGTAGATGCATTGGGTGGAATCCAAGTGTGCACTAAAAAAGATATCGATGATCCAAAGAGTCATCTAGTGCTAAAGGCTGGGGTTCACACATTAAATGGCATCGATGCACTTAAGTATGTAAGGACAAGAGAGTTTGATGGCATGGGAGATATTGGCAGAATGCAACGACAACAAGCATTTATGTCTTCAGTACTTAAGAAGGCCACGAGCGCTGGTGTTTTACTTAATCCAATCACCATGAGTAATTTTATTAATTCATCTCTTGATGCGGTAACAACTGATGAAGGATTAAAGAGTTCAGAATTAATTTTATTAGCAAAAGAAATGAAGACACTTGCTACCTCAGATATTCGAACTCTTACCGTTCCACTTTCAAATCTGAATTATTATGCAAATGGTGTGACTGCATCAGTTCTCTGGGATCCAATTCTGGCGCCAGAGCTCTGGAATCGCTTACGTGAAGATAGAGCGGTAGTTGATGAGGTTGTTGCCTCTGCCTCTCCATCATCTACAAAACCAGCAAAGATTGAGATTATAGATAAATTTAAAACCCGTACCGCTGAAGATAACATCTGCCGATAAACAAGTAATTTATAGGTAGGCTTTACATATGGCGTTAAAACTCTCAGTAATTGGCACTGGCTACTTAGGTGCTACTCACGCCGCATGTATGGCCAGCTTGGGGTTTGAAGTAATTGGGTACGACACTGATACCAGCAAGATTGATCTACTAAGCAAAGCAAAAGTTCCATTTTATGAACCTGATTTAGAAGAGCTACTTGCAGCTCAAATAAAATCTGGCCGACTCACTTTTACTAAAAACATAAATGATTTGGCCACTGCTGATGTCCACTTTATATGTGTTGGAACCCCACAAGAAAAGGGTGGCAATGCAGCAGATTTGAGTTACGTAAATTCAGCACTAGAAGGTATCGCCAAGATTGTTAAGCCAGGTGGACTAGTAGTTGGTAAATCAACTGTTCCAGTTGGTACCGCCAGCAAACTTAGGGATAGGTTGATTGCTCTAAATCCTAAAGCAGATCTAGCCTGGAATCCTGAGTTTTTGCGAGAAGGATTTGCAGTTGAAGATACGTTGAAACCAAATAGATTAGTGGTTGGTGTAGTAAGTGATGAGGCTGAGAAAATACTAAAAGAGGTATATGCGGCCAACTTGAAAGAAAACATACCTTGGGTAAGAGCAGATCTGCCAACTGCAGAGTTGGTTAAAGTTGCCGCAAACTCATTTTTAGCAACAAAGATTTCATTTATTAATGCCATGGCAGAGGTCTGTGAGGCGTCTGGTGGTGACATAACAGTTTTAGCAAAAGCTATTGGATATGACCCAAGAATTGGCAGTCGCTTTTTACAAGCAGGAATTGGCTTTGGTGGTGGTTGCCTGCCAAAAGATATTCGCGCCTTCATGGCACGTGCTGAGGAGTTGGGGGCAAAACAGGCGGTTGAGTTTCTTAAGGAAATTGACGCCATTAATTTACGTGCAAGGCAAAGAATTATTGAATTGGTCCGTAAAGATTTATCAAATGACCTATCTGGAAAGAAAATTGCAGTACTAGGCGCAGCTTTTAAACCAGATAGTGATGATGTGCGCGATTCACCAGCGTTAGATATTTCCGCTCAAATACAAGCAGCTGGGGCAATCGTGACAGTGCATGATCCAAAAGCGATTACCAATGCACAAAAGCGCTTTCCAGGATTGAATTACGCGCAAGAAATAAATGAGACTTTAAAGGATGCAGAACTAGTTTTACATCTTACAGAATGGAAAATCTATCGAGAGATTAATCCTGCGCAGATTAAGTCCTTAGTGAAGAGTGCAATAATTATCGATGGCAGAAATGCACTAGATCGTGAGGCTTGGCGCGCTGCAGGATGGAAATTTAGAGCACTCGGTCGAACAAATCATGAATAATCAGATTGATCAATTACTGGCTTTAAAATCTTGGGCCATAGTTGGTTTAAGTAATAACTCTGAACGAGCAGCTTATGGTGTTGCAAAGGTGCTGATAGAGCATGGTCATACCATCATTCCAGTGCACCCAAAAGCTGAAAGTGTTCATGGGCAAAAAGGATATGCAAAGCTTGCTGAAATTCCGGTGACAATAGATGTGGTTGATATTTTTGTTAACTCAGAGCTTGCAGGCGC
>SHVD01000041.1 GCA_009691185.1 Candidatus Nanopelagicaceae bacterium
GATGGCAACCTGTGGTTACTCAGAACTGAAGGAGTTTCAGCGGGTTGAGGTTATTGTTCAATCTTAATTGCTACCTGTGAAATCACTTAAAGTTTGACCTTAAATCAGATTAATTCACATATTTTTTTGTTTAAGTAAAATACTCGATTACAATTATCAAATGCAAAAAATAACAAAACCGATTGCTTTCTTTATAACACTTGTTATTTTATTTGTATTACCAACAGTGTCAGCGAATGCAGCGCCGAACAAATCAGCTGAAGTAAAATGTAAAAAAACTAATGCTCAAGGTAAGCCAGCAAAAAATATAGCCACACCTGAGATTAAAGAACCCTTCAAAAATAAAACCATGACCTTCACCACCAATTGCGGTGATATTGTGATTGCAGCGGATGGGATAAATGCACCAATCACTGTTACCGCTTTGTCGGCGCTAGCAAATAGTGGCTTTTTTAACAAAACAATCTGTCATCGTTTAGTAACAGATGGAATTTACGTCCTGCAGTGTGGGGATCCAACCGCCACTGGAATGGGTGGACCCAATTTTAGTTACCGTGATGAAAATTTACCATTGCCAACCTTAGAAAATTATCCTGCTGGAGTTGTGGCGATGGCTAATTCTGGGCCAAATACCAACGGCAGTCAGTTTTTTATTGTTTATGAAGATACTTCGATGAAACCACGTTACACAATCTGGGGCAAGGTTATTAAAGGCTTAGATATTGTTAAAGCAATTGCAAAAGAAGGTGTTACTAATGGAACAACTGATGGAATGCCAAAGCAAACGATTGCAATTGAAAAGGTAAGAGTTCGTTAATTAGTACTTACAATCTTAAAGACTTCTGCAACAGATCCTGCCGGTAAGTTGTTAGCCTGAGCGTTTTTCTCTCCCCACTCACGGACCATATTTTCTAAGTTTTCATTATGAGCAGTTTGGCTAACATGACTATGAAGAGCTTTCATTTTCTTATCAAAAGTTGAAGTGATATCAACAAAATGATCTGGATTTGCACTAGACATCATCCAGACCTCTTTCACTCGCCAAGGTCGTAATCCTTCATCCTTTATTAAATCTTCAAATGCAAATGGGTTACGTGCGTCTGGATAAACTGCTTGGATTGCCGCTTCTCCTGCTGCTAAATGATCTGGATGGGACGCCCCGATTCGATCCCAATTGCGCTCTGGTGATTGAATAACCATACGGTCAGGCTTAGTAATTCGAATTTGGCGCACAATATCTTTACGCAGGGCGATTGTTGGTTCTAACCAACCATCACGGTAATTTAAAAAAGTAATATCACTTACACCAACCGCTTTTCCTGCCTCACGTTGCTCCCGTTGGCGAATCTTTGGCATTTCCTCCCGTAGCACAGTCAGATCTTCACCACCTTGATCTCCGTTGGTTGCAATGCAGTAGGAGACCTTAATTCCCTTTGCACTCCAAAGCGCAGTAGTTCCAGCTGCACCAAAGTCGCAATCATCTGGGTGAGCAACTACCACTAATACTCGCTCGATCTCACTGTCATTTAATGGCTCCATAATTGCCAACATTACCCCAGCAATTATCTATGTCTCACCGAGGGATAGACTTACCAATATGTCTGTGCTTACCGATGGTCTAAATCCTCAACAATTAGCAGCGGTAAAGCACTCTGGATCACCATTATTAGTTGTTGCTGGTGCTGGCTCTGGTAAAACGCGAGTATTAACCAGACGGGTGGCTTATTTATTAGCAGAGCGCAATGTTGCACCATATGAGGTATTAGCTATTACCTTCACTAATAAAGCAGCTGGGGAGATGAAGGAGCGGGTCACACATTTAGTTGGTGATCGAGCAAAGATGATGTGGGTATCAACCTTTCACTCAGCTTGCGTTCGAATCTTACGCAGAGAGGCTGCATTACTTGGCTATACAAACTCATTCACAATATATGACCAAAGTGATTCATTAAGACTAGTCACCCTAGTAATGCGAGATCTAAATCTTGACGCCAAACGGTACGCCCCCAGAGCGGTAGCAGCATTAATCTCCCAAGCAAAAAATGAGTTACTTGGCCCGGCTGATTATCTAAATCAGAGCAAAGATCACTTCCAAGAGATTGTTGCCCAAGTTTTTGCAATTTATCAAAAGCGATTATCAGCTGCTAACTCCATGGATTTTGATGATCTGATTGCTAAATCAGTTGAGGTAATGCAGCGATTTCCTGAGTGCAGGGCAAAGTATCGATCAAGGTTTAAGCACATATTGGTAGATGAGTATCAAGACACAAATCATGCCCAGTATGTATTAATTAAAGAGTTAGTTGGCAGTGAGCAAGAAGGCTTTCCACCAGCAGAGCTTTGTGTTGTGGGAGATGCTGATCAATCGATCTACGCTTTTCGCGGAGCTAATATTCGTAATATTTTGCAGTTTGAAGCAGATTACCTAAATGCTAAAACTATTTTATTAGAGCAAAATTATCGATCTACCCAAAATATCTTAAATGCTGCTAACTCCGTAATTGCCAACAATGAAGGACGCAAAGAGAAGAATTTATGGTCTGAGGCTGGTGCTGGTGAGTTGATTACTGGATATGTGGCAGAAAGTGAACATGATGAGGCGGATTTTGTTGTTCAGCAAATCCGTAAATTACAAGAGTCAGGAAAATCTAATCCTGGGGATACCGCTATTTTTTATCGAACCAATGCCCAATCTCGGGTATTTGAAGAGGTATTTATGCGGGTAGCAATTCCCTACAAAGTAGTGGGCGGGGTTAGGTTTTATGAACGAAAAGAGATTAAGGATTTTCTGGCATACCTTCGAGTAATTGTTAATCCAAATGATGAAGTATCTATGCGCAGAATTATTAACACTCCAAAACGAGGTATTGGTGATCGAGCATTAGATCAATTAGATCTATACGCCCAAGCAAATAACATCTCTTTTTGGCAAGGGTTGTGTGAGGTTGAGAAGAACTCTGATATCACACCAAGATCTGCTGCCTCACTAGTTGAGTTTGTTAAATTAATTCAATCCTTACAAACTTTAGTAGAGGCAAAAACCCGACCCTCAGTAATTGCGCAAGCAACCCTTGAACAATCTGGTTTGTTAGCTGAGTTGTCGCAGAGTAATGATCCACAAGATGAGGTGAGGATTGAGAACTTAGAGGAGTTAGTCGCAGTTGCAACTGAGTATGAAGAGGGTGAAGTAGATGAAGGTGAAGAGATTTCTTTAGTTGGCTTCTTAGAGGATGTCTCACTGGTTGCAGATGCTGATCAAATACCAGAGGGAGAGGATCATGGTGGTGTTGTAACCATGATGACACTGCACACCGCTAAAGGCTTAGAGTTTCCAACTGTTTTCTTAACTGGAATGGAGGAGGGAATTTTTCCACACTCTAGAACCCTTGGTGATCCAGATGAATTACAAGAGGAGCGCCGGCTTGCCTACGTTGGCTTAACAAGGGCTAGACAGAACTTATTTATTACCAGAGCCGAGTATCGATCATCTTGGGGAGCACCAAATTACAACCCGGCATCAAGATTTTTAAGTGAGATTCCAGATTCAGTAATTGAATGGAATCAAACAGCGGAGAGATTTTCACCAATTAAAACATCAATTAAAAGATCATTCATTCCATCTAAAGCAACCGGCAAGATGAGTAATACGATGAAGCTTGAGGTGGGTGAGCGGGTTTCGCACGATACTTTTGGATTAGGAACTGTAGTTGCAGTTACTGGTGAGGCAGATCGCGCCGAGGCAACTATTAATTTTGGCTCATTTGGTGAGAAGCGGCTACTACTTCGCTATGCACCAGTTGAGAAATTATAAATTTACTGAATAAAACAATAGTATTACCACCTGAATCGGTAAGAAATTTGATCGGGGATAATCAGTGGATCTTTTCGAGTATCAAGCGCGCGATCTTTTCGAATCTCATCAGATACCAGTATTAGCTGGGGCGGTGGCAACTACACCAGAGCAAGCTTATGAAGCGGCAACAAAAATTGGTGGCAAAGTCGTAGTTAAGGCGCAGGTAAAAGTGGGCGGTCGAGGTAAAGCAGGTGGAGTCAAACTTGCTGAAAACGCCAATGATGCAAAAGAAAAAGCCAAAATGATTTTAGGAATGGATATTAAAGGCCACACTGTAAACAAAGTAATGATTGCCCAAGCAGCCCCAATTGCATCTGAGTACTACTTAGCAATTTTGTTAGATCGTACTAATCGAAACTTTTTAGTGATGGCTTCCATTGCTGGTGGTATGGAGATTGAAGAGGTTGCTCACAAGACGCCAGAAAAATTAGCAAAAATTGGAATAAATCCAAATACTGGAATCGATAAGGTGAAAGCATTAGAGATTGTTAAAAGTGGTCAATTTCCAAGTGATATAGCTGATCAGGTTGCAGATGTTTTAATCAAGTTATGGCAGGCATTTGTGAAAGAGGATGCAACTTTGATGGAGATAAACCCATTGGTAAAAACAGCAGATGGGAAGATTATTGCTTTAGATGGCAAGGTGACATTGGACGAGAATGCAGGGTTTAGACATCCAAACCATGAGGAGCTAGTTGATCATGCAGCTACAAATCCTTTAGAAAAACTAGCAAAAGAAAAAGATTTAAATTATGTAAAACTAGACGGCCAGGTTGGAATAATTGGCAATGGCGCAGGCTTAGTGATGAGCACACTAGATGTTGTGGCTTACGCTGGTGAGAAATATGGCGTTAAGCCGGCAAACTTTTTAGATATTGGTGGTGGAGCATCTGCTGATGTTATGGCAAATGGGTTATCAATTATTTTAGGTGATAGCGATGTTAAAAGTGTTTTTGTAAATGTTTTTGGCGGTATTACTTCATGCGATGCGGTAGCAACTGGAATTGTGCAAGCACTTGAAATTCTTGGTGATAAAGCAACTAAACCAATTGTAATAAGGCTTGATGGCAACAATGTTGAAGCAGGTCGTAAGATTTTAAATGATGCAAATCATCCACTGGTACAGCAGTTAAAAACTATGGATGGCGCAGCAGCAAAAGCGGCAGAGTTGGCAGGCAAATAATGTCTATCTTTGTAAACGAAAACACCAAAGTTATTGTGCAGGGAATGACTGGCTCTGAAGGAACTAAACACACAAAACGGATGCTTAAGGCAGGCACAAAAATTGTTGCAGGTGTTACACCGGGTAAAGGTGGGCAAAGCGTTGATATGGATGGAAAGCACCTGCCAATATTTAATACGGTTAGTGAAGCTATATCCGCAACTGGTGCTAACGCATCAGTTGTCTTCGTACCACCAAAGTTTGCAAAAGCTGCAGTAATTGACGCAGTTGATGCTGAAATTGCATTGGTAGTTGTAATTACTGAAGGAATTCCAGTTCATGATGTGGCAGCTTTTTATGCTTACGCAGTGAGTAAAGGTAAAACTCAAATTCTTGGTCCGAACTGCCCCGGAATTATTACCCCAGGTAAGGCAAATCTTGGAATTATTCCAGCTGATATCACCGGTCCAGGCAAGATTGGATTAGTTTCAAAATCTGGAACTTTAACTTATCAAATGATGTTTGAGCTGAGAGATTTTGGATTCACTACAGCGGTTGGAATTGGTGGTGACCCAATAATTGGCACTACTCATATTGATTGTTTGCGCGCTTTTCAGGATGATCCAGAGACAAAAGCAATTGTGATGATTGGTGAGATTGGCGGTGATGCGGAGGAGAGAGCTGCGCTATTTATAAAGGAGTATGTAACAAAACCAGTAGTTGGTTATGTCGCTGGTTTTACTGCCCCAGAAGGTAAAACAATGGGACATGCTGGCGCAATAGTCTCCGGATCATCTGGAACTGCCGCGGCCAAAAAAGAAGCATTAGAGGCTGTCGGTGTTGCGGTTGGTAAAACACCAAGTGAAACCGCTAACTTGATGCGCAAGATATTGAATGGATAAATCGCAGATAGGAAAATAATGGTTGCGCGGGTTGTTGGGGTAACGCTGCAACAGGTCATCAGGTCAATATTAATAATCTTATTTCCACTAGCTTTTATTACATTGTTTGCTTGGGCAACAACTGGCAGCACCTATGGATCAACAGCAGATCCGATGCGGGCTGCTGTTTGGTTATGGTTGGGCTCACACCTGACTCCATTTCACATAACAAGTAATGAAATAACTGGCTACCTATCTTATTTACCAATCGGAGCAGCAATTCTGCCTTGGTTATCCATTCGTGTGGGCTATCGCAGAGTAGTAGAGATCATCGGTAATAAAAAAGTAAGCAGGGCATATTTTATTTTGTCCTATATTTTTATCTACTCTTTATTGGGATTTATCGCTTCTAATTCACAGGTATCTATCGATTGGGGCCGTGGGTTAATTACTTTATTAATACTTTTATTGCTAGCAACCTCAAGGGTTGAGGCTGAAAAGCTCACCAAATTGCCATGGCAGATATTTTTACTAATGTTGGGTATTGCTGGCTTTGTGTATTCAATCTCCTTAGCAATGAATTTTGGAATTGCTAAAAATCTTACGATTGTCATTCAACCAGGAATATTTGGTGGAATTTTACTGCTGTTGTTGCAGATTTTATATTTACCAAATATCTTCTTTGCAACCTTAAGTTATATCTTAGGTGCTGGTTTTTCTCTGGGCAGTGCTACACAAATTACACCTTTTATATTTAACCTGCGTGAGATTCCAGCAATACCATTATTAGCAGCTTTACCAGCAGGTGAGAATCCATGGTTTGTGATTGCCACCATAATGCTGACAATTTATGCCTGGATTAATTTATATAAGATAAGGCAATTAAATTTAGATATAAAAAGTAAGCGGCAAATCTATATTAGATTCTTTGTCACATCGATTTTAGGAGCTGCAGTATTGGCATTTATAACCTCGGGCTCATTAATTTCTGCCAACATGTCACCAGTTGGGGTTAATCCTTTACATATAAGTGCAGTAGTTGCTGCACATCTTTTGCTAGTTTTGCTTCTGATGCAATTACTTCCTAGATTGTTTAAGAAGAAAGCTAAGCAAGGTAGGCTGGCTATATGAGCGCTGTAATTATGGATGGTAAGGCGTTAGCTGCCCGAGTGAAAGCTGAGATCACAGTTGAGGTGCGTAAATTAAGTAAACAACCAGGACTTGGCACCATATTAGTTGGCGAGGATCCAGGTTCAAAGGCTTATGTAGATGGCAAACATAAAGATTGTGCGCAGGTTGGAATTAAATCAATAAAGATTAATCTCCCGGCAACTGCTAAAACCGCTGATATTTTAAAAGCGGTTAAAGATCTAAATCAAAATCCAGAGTGCTCTGGATTTATTGTGCAACTTCCGCTGCCTAATGGGGTAAATGCGGAGGAGATATTATTAGCGATAGATCCAAAAAAAGATGCCGATGGTTTGCACCCAATAAATCTTGGCATGTTGGTTCTAGGCAAAAATACAGTCATTCCTTGCACACCAAAGGCAATCCTAGCTTTACTAAATGAACACAAAATTAAATTAGCTGGAATGAAAGTTTTGATTATTGGACGTGGCACAACTGTGGGTCGCCCCCTTTCGATACTGCTTTCACAGAAGCCAATAAATGCCACGGTTACTCTTGCTCACTCTGCCACCATAAATTTATTGGAGTTACTAAAAGCAGCAGATGTAGTAGTTGCCGCCCTTGGATCTGCACATTTTATTAAGCCTACAATGGTTAAAAAAGGTGCGACCCTAGTTGATGTGGGTATCACTCGAACACCACAGGGACTCTTGGGTGATATTGATCCAGCAGTTTCAGAGATCTGCTCCTTCTTGGCACCAATGCCAGGTGGAGTTGGACCTATGACTAGGGCGATGTTATTGAGCAATTTAGTTGAGTTAGCAAAACAATGAAGAATTCTTTTCCCCCAAATCAGATTAAAAATTTCTCATTAATCATTGTGGTGATTGGTGTAATCATTGGAATCACTGGCGCGGTTCGTACAGGATCAGTTGTCTTATCACTTGGTGCTTCTGTCTTTATCATAGATAGGTATTCACAGCAAAAAGTAAAGCGAAAGATTGAACTAATTTTGCCAATACTTATCTGCATCTCATTGTTTGGATTGGCGCTCTCACTGCCCAATGCCAGGTAGAAAGATGCGGATTTAGTTGATTGGACATAAATCAGTAATATTAGAGGTCGGCGGTGAAAGGATTCAATGAGTAGATCTGGAAAAGTAACAGTTGTCGGAGCTGGGTTTTATGGATCAACTACCGCACTGAGATTAGCCGAGTATGACCTTTTTGAAACAGTAGTTCTAACTGACATCGTAGAAGGAAAGCCTGAAGGTTTAGCTTTAGATATAAATCAATCACGGTCAATTGAAAATTTTGAAACAAAGGTAATTGGCGCAACTACTACTGCAGATGGCGGTGGCTATGAAAAAACCGCGAATTCAGATGTCGTAGTTATTACCGCTGGCTTACCCCGCAAACCAGGTATGAGTCGAATGGATTTAATTGGGATTAATGCTGGAATTGTCCGCGGAGTTGCTGAAAATATTGCTAAGCACTCCCCGAATGCAGTGGTAATCGTAGTTTCTAATCCGCTAGATGAAATGACCGCTCTGGCCCAAATTGCCACCAAATTTTCCTATAACAAAGTTATGGGACAAGCTGGAATGTTGGATACTGCAAGATTTACTAATTTTGTTGCGGAAAAATGTGGGGTTGCAATCTCAGCCGTTAAAACTTTAACCCTGGGATCACATGGTGAAACTATGGTGCCAGTGCCCAGCCGGTGTACCGTTAGTGGAAACGTACTTACCGATGTTTTATCAGCTGATGAGATTAAAGATTTAGTTGATCGCACTAGAAATGGTGGGGCAGAGATTGTGGCATTGTTAAAAACAGGCTCTGCTTACTACGCACCATCTGCCGCCGCTGCCCGAATGGCAAAGGCAGTAATCACGAATTCAAATGAAGTGATGCCAGTTTGTGCTTGGGTTAATGGTGAGTATGGGATCTCTGGAGTGTATTTAGGTGTTGAGGCTCAAATCGGTAAACAAGGTGTTACCAAAGTAGTTGAGAGTAATTTGACCACAGAGGAGCTCACATCATTAAAGGCAGCAGCAGAGGCAGTACGCACAAAGCAAGCAGATGTTAAAAATCTATAAGGTGAAATGAGTGAGCATGAATAAAATCAAGGTAGTCGGAACTGTTGTTGAATTAGATGGCGATGAGATGACTCGAATAATCTGGCAGTTCATTAAAGACTCATTAATTCTGCCTTATCTTGATCTCGATCTTGAGTATTACGACCTTGGAATCCAATACCGCGATAAGACTGATGATCAAGTAACTATTGATTCGGCCCATGCAATCCAAAAGCATGGTGTGGGAGTTAAATGCGCAACTATTACTCCAGATGAGGCACGGGTTAAAGAGTTTAATTTAAAGAAGATGTGGAAGTCACCTAACGGAACTGTTCGAAACATCCTCGGTGGAGTTATTTTCCGGGAGCCAATTATCATTAAAAATGTACCGCGCTTGATTCCTCATTGGAATAAGCCAATTGTAATTGGCCGCCATGCTTATGGTGATCAATACAAAGCAACTGATTTTCGTGTACCAAGTGCTGGAAAACTAACCGTTACGTTCACTCCACAAGATGGTTCAAAACCAATGGAGTTTAATGTCTTTGATTTTCCATCATCAGGGGTGGCAATGGCGATGTATAACCTTGATGATTCGATTCGAGATTTTGCCAGAGCCTCATTTAATTACGGCCTTATAAGAAAGTATCCAGTCTTTCTCTCCACAAAAAATACAATTCTTAAGGCTTACGATGGCAGATTTAAGGATATTTTCGCTGAAGTTTTTGAGAAAGAGTTTAAGGATGATTTTGCTAAAAATAACTTAGAGTATGACCACCGATTAATCGATGACATGGTTGCCACCTCACTTCGTTGGGAGGGTGGTTATATCTGGGCTTGTAAGAATTATGATGGTGATGTTCAATCTGACACCGTTGCTCAAGGTTATGGCTCACTTGGCCTTATGACATCCGTACTTATGACGCCAGATGGAAAAACAGTTGAAGCAGAGGCAGCGCACGGCACAGTTACTAGACATTATCGTGATCACCAAGCTGGTAAACCAACATCTACTAATCCAATTGCATCCATCTTTGCTTGGACTCAAGGTTTATCTCATCGTGCAAAATTAGATAACACGCCAAAGGTTGCCGAGTTTGCAAAGACTTTAGAGCGCATATGTATTGAAACTGTTGAAAGTGGAAAAATGACAAAAGATCTTGCACTTTTAATTAGTAAGGATGCACCTTGGCTTAATACTCAGGAGTTTCTAGCTGCAATTGATGATAATTTAAAGCAGGCAATGGCGTAAGGGATTAAATAAAAAAACCCCACTTTGAGTTAGTGGGGTTTTTTTGTTAATAATTAATTTAAGCGTTTACCAGTTGCAGCATCAAATAGGTGAACAATATTTGAATTCACACCCACAGTTACTGTTTGACCTGGCTTTGGTGGGCTCTTTGGATCCCAGCGAATAATTATCTGACCGAGTTCCTCACTGGTGTTGGCAAACTTAAGTGATTTATCAACTGGCTTACCGTAAACAAATGCATCGGCGCCTAACTCTTCAACCACCTCAACATCTACCTCAAAACCGGTAGTGGCAGGGGTGAAGCCCTCTGGCCTAATACCAACTGTTACAGATGAGCTAGCAGATGAAGGAACAGCGAGACCAAGATTTCCCAGCATTGCTTTGCCACCAGAGACTGGCGCAGTTAATAGATTCATTGCAGGTGAGCCAATAAATCCAGCCACAAATGCATTTTGTGGTTTTTCATAAAGATTTCTTGGGGTATCAACCTGCTGTAAGACTCCATCTTTTAATACCGCAACTCGATCACCCATTGTCATCGCTTCCACCTGATCGTGAGTTACATAGACAGTTGTGATACCGAGCCTGCGTTGTAGGGCAGCAATTTGGGTTCTAGTTGCTACGCGAAGCTTTGCATCAAGGTTTGATAATGGCTCATCCATTAAGAACACCTGTGGCTCGCGCACAATCGCTCTACCCATAGCAACTCGCTGGCGTTGTCCACCTGATAATGATTTTGGTTTGCGATCTAAATAATCCTCTAAATCTAATAATTTGGCTGCATCTTTTACTCGACGCTCACGCTCTTCCTTAGCGATGCCAGCAATCTTTAATGCAAATCCCATATTTTCAGCAACTGACATATGTGGATAGAGGGCGTATGACTGAAAGACCATCGCAATATCACGATCTTTTGGTGCAACATTTGT
>SHVD01000042.1 GCA_009691185.1 Candidatus Nanopelagicaceae bacterium
GCAGCCTTAGGCTCGCTACTTTCCCCGCGTAACCTAAAACGTAAAGGGTAATTAGCCCAGTAGAAACCCGAGTAAAGTAGGTTAGTTATGTCTACTGTCGCGATCACTTTTGCTGATGAGTTGCGCTCAAGGGCAGATGATGATCTTGCAACAATGTTTAAAGCAAGACCTGATTTGGTTTCACCAGTGCCGAATGATTTTTCAGCACTAGCTGCCAGAGCCACCTCAACGCCATCACTAGTCCGTGTAATTGATTCACTAAATTTATGGCACTACCAAATAATTGAAGCAGCGTGTGCGCTGCCAGAACCATTTAAGAAATCAGAACTCGTTGAGGTTACTGGTGAAGAGACCTCTTTTGCTTTGGATTATTTGTGGCAAATCGGCTTGCTATATAAGGAAGGAAATAATTTCCGTACTCCCACAAATTTAAAGCTACTTATCGGTGAAGAACCCGCAGGACTTGGTCCAGTGTCAGCAAAAAAAATAAACTTTTCAATTCTAAAAGATGTTCCTGCCTCCTCAGCCGAGGTGCTTGCTAGATTAACTTGGGGTCCACCAAGGGGTCAGATTTCTAACGTTAAAAAACCTGGAGTAGCAATTGGGTGGCTGCTCGAGCATGAAATCCTGGTACCAATTGACTCACACACTGTTGTTTTACCACGTGAAATTGCAATTAAGTTGCGGGGTGGCAAGATTCATAAGGAGCTTAAAAATAAAGCTGATGACTTAACTGGTAAGAAAATTGATCAGAAACAAATTGATCTTGCTGCGATAGCCAATGTCTCGACAATTCTGCGCTGGTGTGAAGAGTTTTTACATAATCTCTCAGATGAACCACCGACGGCGCTGCGAACTGGTGGAATTGGTGTAAGAGATCTTAAGAGAATTGCTGAACACCTAGGTGTTGATGAAACATCCGCAGGTTTTGTAGCAGAACTTTGTTACCTAGGTGGTTTAGTTGTAATTGATCCAGATGATCAAATACTTCCCACCTCAGCTTTTGATATTTGGCTAACTAAACCAGCTGAAGAACAATGGTACTCACTAGTTGTGTTATGGCTAGAAACTTCGCGGGCTAGTGGGTTGATTGGGAAGATAAGTGATAAAAATATTGCACCCCTTGGTCCAGAGTTAGATCGTGCGGGTGTTGCACTGATAAGAAGAACTACATTAAAAGTATTACAAGAAAATCCACAAATCACACCTGACTTGAATTCAATTCAATCGGTTGTCAAATGGTTTAACCCTCAAAAAGCAAATAAAGATTTTGTGGAATGGAATCTGCGTGAGGCAGAGTGGTTAGGAATAACAGGGCAAGGTGGGATTTCAACTTTTGGAATTAATCTATTAACCGAGAAAGATGTACTAGGTGTTGCGGCATCCCTACCGAAACCAGTTGATCACATTTTGATTCAAGCAGATAACAGCGCGGTTGCTCCAGGACCATTAACTCCAGAACTTTCAGCAGAGATGGGAACAATTGCTGATATTGAAAGTAGAGGTGGTGCAACGGTCTACCGATTTAGTGAAGGATCAATTCGCCGAGGCTTAGATCATGGAAAAACTGGCGATCAAATTAAAACTTTCTTAATTAAAATATCAAAAACTCCGATGCCTCAACCACTTGATTATCTGATTGCAGATGTTGCCAAGCGACATGGAAAGTTAAGAGTGGGCACTGCCCACTCCTACATTAGATGTGAAGATGAAGGAATGATTCAGCAAATTCTGCATGATAAAAAGTGTGAGCATTTACGGCTGAGAAAAATCGCGCCACAAGTCTTGGTTAGTGATTTTGAATTAGCTGAGGTGATTAGTGAATTAAGAGAGTACGGCTATCTGCCAGCTGCTGAAAACGCAAGTGGTATTTTGTTATCCCAACCAAATTTAAGGAGAGCAAAGTCAAGACCAAAGCCACCTAGAATTATTTCTGAATTTAGCTCACCAAAGGATGCCCTCGTGCAGACGGCGGTTAAAACTATTAGGGCTGGTGAGCGCAGTCGAAAAGTTGAGCCAATTGTTGCTGGCACATCATCAAATGAAACTTTGTCTTTAATAAACCAATATATTAATGATAGAAAAACACTTATGATCAGTTACGCAGACAATAATGGTTCTGTTTCAAATCGAATTATTGAGCCAATCTCGATATCTCTAGGCACTCTGACCGCCCGGGATGAGACAACTGGTGAAATAACGCAGTTTCGTATCCCGCGGATCAATGGCGTAGCACCCGCACTCACCATTTTGGAAAATAAGGCAGACTTAGACCTGTGAGTGCACTATCTGATATCCAACTCTTAGTTGAGTGTGAGTCACCTACTGAGGATTTATCGGCATGCGGTGAAGTAATTACATTAGCTGTTGAAATTGCTAATAAACTTTTAAAGAATAAGGCAGAGAAAATAACTGAAAACGGCCGGCCAGTGTTTTGGTGGGGTGCTAAAAATCCAAAGATTCTTTTGTTATGTCATCTAGATACTGTTTGGCCAACCGGATCATTTACTCCAACTTGGCAGATAAATGGTGATAAGGCCGCTGGGCCTGGGGTCTTTGATATGAAAACTGGCTTCATCCAAGCTTTGTATGCGTTAGTTGGTATTGAAAATGCTGAAAGTAAAGTGGCTTTGGTTGCAACCACAGATGAAGAAACTGGTAGCGCTACCTCAAAAGATTTAATTACTAAGTTATCTAAGGGTGCAGATGCGGTACTGGTTTTTGAAGCTTCGTTAGATGGCAAGGTTAAAACTGGTCGCAAAGGAACTGCGATGTACCAAATTAAGGTAACTGGACTTGCTGCCCACGCAGGATTAGAGCCAGAAAAAGGAATTAATGCAACGACTGAAATTGCAAAACTAGTCTTGCAAATTTCTGCTTTAGAAAATCCAAAATTTGGCACCACTGCTGTACCAACCGTGATGAAATCAGGGACCACCACAAATACTGTGCCTGCAATAGCTACCCTAGATATTGATGTTCGATCTTTTACTAGTGCAGAGCTTGAGCGAATTGATAAATCAATTAAAAATCTAAAAAATGATATCGCAAAGGTCGAAATTACAGGTGGTATCAATCGCCCGCCACTTGAAGAGAGCAGCACAATAGCTTTGTATGAAAAGTTAGAGGTTGTTGCTACATCAATAGGTTTTGCAAAGATAGGCAGTGCCAGTGTTGGAGGTGCAAGTGATGGAAATCTTGCAGCTGCTGCTGGTGCCAAAGTGTTAGATGGTTTAGGTGCTGAGGGACATGGCGCTCATGCGCCAAGTGAGTTTATAAAGATTTCTACTCTGGAGCCGCGTATTAAATTGATCCATGCATTCATCAATGAGTTGCTTAAATGAGTGATGGCCCATTAATTGTTCAAAGTGATAAAACACTTCTACTAGATATCGATCACATTCTCTCTGATGAATGCCGTAGATCTATTGCATCCTTTGCTGAATTAGAAAAATCACCAGAACATATTCACACCTATCGCCTGACACCACTTGGGCTTTGGAATGCAAGAGCTTCAGGCCATGATGCTGAAGAGGTAATAGATATATTAATTAAGTATTCAAGGTATGCAGTTCCGCATGCATTGCTAGTTGATATCGCCGAAACAATGTCACGGTATGGGCGTCTGCGCCTTGAAGCGCACCCAGTTCACGGTTTGATATTAGTTTCAAATGATCCTGCAGTGTTAAAAGAGGTAACCAGAGGTAAGAAGGTTGCACCACTTCTTGGTAAGCAATTAGATGATGAGACTATTGTGGTTCACCCAGGTCAACGGGGGTTCTTAAAACAAGCACTTCTCAAATTAGGTTGGCCGGCAGAGGATTTTGCTGGCTATGTTGATGGTGAGCGTCATGACATATCACTTAAACAAGATGGCTGGAAAATTCGGAAATATCAAGAGTTGGCGGCTGAAGGATTCTGGCATGGTGGATCCGGTGTTGTTGTACTCCCCTGCGGTGCTGGGAAAACAATTGTCGGTGCAGCTGCTATGGCACATGCAAAAGCTACTACTTTAATTTTAGTCACTAACACTATTGCAGCAAGACAGTGGCGAGAAGAGTTACTAAAGCGCACCGATTTGAATGAAGATGATATTGGTGAGTACAGCGGTGCTAAAAAGGAAATTCGACCAGTAACAATCGCTACCTACCAAGTAATGACTACCCGTAAAAATGGTGTTTACGCACACCTTGATTTATTTGATGCAATCGACTGGGGTTTAATTATTTATGATGAGGTTCACCTATTACCTGCGCCAATCTTTAGGTTTACCGCAGATATTCAATCTCGTCGCAGACTTGGCTTAACCGCAACATTGGTGCGCGAAGATGGCATGGAGGGGGAGGTTTTCTCACTCATTGGCCCAAAAAGATTTGATGTGCCGTGGAAGGAAATTGAAGCGCAAGGCTATATTGCACCCGCTGATTGTGTTGAGGTAAGAATTACTTTAACCGATGAAGAACGATTAAATTATGCAACCGCTGAGCAAGAAGATCGGTATCGTTTTTGTTCAACCTCGCAAACTAAAAAAGCAGTTGCAGTAGCACTAGCTAAGCAACATGCAAATGATCAGGTTTTGGTAATTGGGCAATACATAGATCAATTAGACCAGCTCTCAGAAACTTTAGGAGTACCAGTCATTAAGGGTGACACACCGGTAAAGGAGCGGGAACGACTTTATGCGCTGTTTCGTTCAGGTGAAATAAAATGTTTAGTAGTTTCAAAAGTGGCTAACTTTTCTATCGACTTACCTGAGGCAACAATTGCTATCCAAGTCTCTGGCACATTCGGATCTCGCCAAGAAGAGGCACAGCGCTTAGGTCGAATTCTTAGACCAAAGGCGGATGGCAGAGGGGCTAGGTTTTACTCTTTAGTTGCACGCGACACTATTGATCAAGATTTTGCACAAAATCGTCAACGCTTCTTAGCTGAACAAGGGTATGCATATCGAATAATTGACGCTGATGAGGTGATGAAGAAAAATTAAGTGTTGATATCTTTTATAAATCGTTCTATATCTACCCGCCAATAATCATGAATTTTTTCATCAATAAAAATAACTGGCACCTGTTCACCATACTTTTCTTCTAAATCATGGCTACCGTCAATCAGCTTTATCTCAACCTGAAAATTTTTTTCATTTCTGACTGAGTTAATCTGGTCAATGGCTATTTCACATAAATGGCAACCAGTTCGAGAGTAGATGAGTACTTTTTTCATAATTTCAAAGTTTTCCCAATGACAGGGCGGAGGATAAAGCAATCAGTATGTATTTTTGCTGAATAATTACTGAAAAATTAACCTTTGGCACAAACCAATCATGGCAGACTGTTAGCCTTCACTCTGTGCGCTTAAAATCTTTTTTTATCTCCGTAGGGTTGATAGCTTCCTTTCTTGTTGGCCCAATCTCGATAAATTCTGCCAATTCTCTCCAAATCAAGGTTGCACCCGCTAACTGGGGTCACATCTACGCCAGTGGAAATACCGCTTCTATTCAATCAACTCCCAGGCCAATAAGTACAAATCTTGAGAAGAAAAGTAGTTTTATAATAAATTTCAATAATGTTCCTGCAAATGTAAAGATTCCAATCCAAGCTGCAGTAGATGTTTGGTCTGAAAACTTTTCTTCTACTGTTCCCATAAATATAAATATAAACTGGGGAAGATCTACCAGTTACTCGGTATTAGCTTCGGCGAGTGCGAAAAAGAACTTCGCAAATTTTGCTGGCGCACCTGATAAAACCCTTTACTATCCATCTGCATTAGCAAATGCATTGTCAGGAAAAGATCTTGACCCTAATGCTGCTGAGATGGAAATTACAATTAACTCCAGTGTTCCGTGGTATTACGGAATTGATGGTAATTGTCCTGCTAGAAGTTATGACTTAGTTTCCGTAATCTTGCATGAGATGGCTCATGGCCTTGGGTTTATTTCTGGTACCTACTATGACGAGTTCTCTAGTTTTGGCAGAGTTGATCAGCCAACTCCCTTTGATGCTTATGCTCAACTTCCAGATGGTAGACGTCTAGCAGACATGCCCTCACCTTCACTGGAAACTGGTAAAGCAATGACAACAAATCTAGTTTGGTCAGGTGAGATGACTACAAAAGAAAATAATGGTGTGAAACCAAAACTCTATACACCCACCGCCTATGAGGCAGGATCTTCAGTGGCACATTTAGATGAAGCAACATTTTCAAGATCTGGCAATAATGCAGTGATGACACCCAACCTAGATTCTGGAGAGGTGTTTCATTTACCAGGCTCGCTTTTGCTTGCAATGTTTGAGGATATGAAACGAAAGCCGCCAGCTGGAGTTGCTGCAGGTACACCACAGCCGCCACAAAATGTAAAGGCAATAATTAGTGATAAAAGTGTAATTATTAAATTTGATCAACCGTTGAATTTTCGTGAAGCTCAGGTGTCAAATTATGAAGTAAAAAACATTCAAACTGGTGATATTTTAAATGTCAAAGAGAGTCCAGTAATTTTCACTGGCTTAAAAAATGGCAGTAGGTACACCTTCTCTGTTTCGGCGACAAACTCATTAGGTACCTCAAATTCCGTCAATACCGATGCGGTTATGCCAGAGGCGAGTTGGAAAACTACAATTATTGATAATGTGGCAGATGCTAAGTATCTAGCTACTGCGACATATGCTGGTAAGCCAGTTATTGCATATAGTGATAGCAAAAACGGTGATCTAAAGCTGGCCACCTTCTCTGGCAACAAGTGGAGTGTTAAAACAGTTGATGGAAATTCAACCACACTCAATAAAACAACAAATGATGTCTCTGGCTATATATCTATGTGCACATCTGTCTCTGGAAAAAATAGCTACTTGCATATTTTCTACGCAGATCTTAAAGATAAGGACCTTCGGTATGCCTTATACGACGGTAAAGATTGGTACTACGAAATAGTTGATGGTGATGCACCTGCAATTCAAGATTACAAAGAGTTTCCCAGAGTTCGTGGTGGTTCAGATGTCAGCGTTTCTAGCGCTTGCGCAGTAAATACTTCGGGGGTGCAGGTTTTCTACCGTGATGAATCCCAGGGAATATTACTTGGGGCGGTAAAAGATGGTAATGAATGGCGTTATGAAATAGTAGATGGTAATAAAGACACCGAGGACAGAACAACTGGTGATGTTGCGTTTCACTTAAAATCAGTAACGGTAGGCAAAAAAATTCATTTACTTTTTGATTCAGTTCGTGGATTTGATCTTGAAAGAAATGTAACCAGAGGCGAGATCAGATACGCCACTAGAAGCAGCGCATTTGTCGAGGATTGGGTTTATAAGACATTAGATACACCTGGAGAAGGTGTGGCCGTGGCTGGGTATGACGTAGCAATATTTAATAGCACTAGGGGTGTAAATCTAAGTTGGTTTACTGGTAGTGGTGTCTCTTTCCCTAATCCAAATCAAATTCGATATCAAACTCTTCCAGAAACAAAATTTATTGATGTAACCACTTCAGATTATGGAATACCTAACTCGCCAGTTGTTATTGATGAAAAAAACATCATGTTCGGTTGCCAACTAAGATTATGCTCACTAAATAAAACTAACCGCTCAGCCTTATTAATTTCTAAAGGAACTGTCCAAGCCGGGGCCCAAAGTAGTTGGATTACATTAAATAAACTCAGATACGCCGTTGCTGGCGTATCTGGAAAATTAACTCTTTTAAAGCCTTAGTAGATTTTTTACTTAGCGTTACGGCGCTGAATTCTAGTTCGCTTAAGAAGTTTTTTGTGCTTCTTCTTAGCCATCCGCTTGCGACGCTTTTTTATTACTGAACCCATTTTACTCCTTTATAGATATTAACGATAAGCCAAGATTACTAGTTAACTACTACTAAACCAAAAGCCACACCCGAGTCAGTGATTACAACTGTGCCAATTTCATTGTTTACAGCAAGTGCAACCGCTGGTGAGGTGAGTATGTGAGATGAGATTACTTCACCTTTTTTCCCAAGCTGGATTAAGACAGGCGTCGGCGATTTTGGTTTCCATGCTGGTACACCTTTAATTACACCACTTGAAGTGTATGTCGCCCAAGAGGTGCTGCCACTTGCAACTAATGCTGATGTTTTAGCTAAGTAGCGCACATTCCAAACTGGTTTACCTAGTGCAGAGAACTTTGTGATCGCTGCCTCGGTTTTATTTGAATAGTTAACTCTTCCCCCTTGTAACAAACCAGTATCAATACTCCCCCAGCTTCTAGTGGTGGATTTTAATGTTGCCCGAGCAACCTGTTGCAACACTCCAGGTGGTGAAATTTTCAATGTTACAGCATCTACTTTACTTAGTGGTTTAACTTTCAATAGTAATTCACCACTTGAACCAACAGCGGTAATACTGCCATCTTTATTGGTGACTGCGGAATTTATTTGAGTGGATTTTAATCCAAATTTTGTGATTGGCGTGAACACCCCAGCTTTGCTGGCAGAAAGATAAAAGGCTGCTACCGATGATTTGTCATATGTGTTTCCTAAAATAATCAGATTGGTCTCTGTTACTAATATTTTTTTGGGGTAAATAATATTTTCACCCGCATACTCAAATGTGTTAAGTAGATTTCCAGTGCTGCTAACCTGCCAAATTTTGATTCGATTTAATGGTGTCGATATTGGCACTGTGGAGTCAAGAGTTACATTATCTGGATTTAAAGCCTTTGCTGGTGGGGCAGTTGGGTTAGGTGTTAATAAAGCTGAACTTGCACCAGCAACCCAAATACTCCCATCTAAATCAATAGCTAAAGATGTAGCAATTTCATTTGCAGCACTACCCAATCTAATATTCCAAAGTGGTGCACCAAGGGATGAGTAGCTTGCGATAAATCCATCACTCGCACCTGCCAGCGCTCCATTTATCCAGGCCGAGCTAGGTGATTCTGTTGTACCAGAAATAATAATACTCACCGGAGTTAATGCCACACTACTTACTTGATCTGCTTTTGAATAAGCAAGCTCTATTAAAGGCTTAGTATTTTTCATAACTGCTGCATTTACAAAGGTAAAACTACAGTTCAAAATTATTACCACTGCAATAAAAAATTTCTTCAAGCCAACTCCCGTGCACGTTTTTTTGCAGCTATCATGGCATCTGAAATAATTTTCTCTAAATCTTTGTCAGCAAATACTGCAAGTGCTGCAGCTGTGGTGCCATTAGGACTAGTCACATTTTTCCTCAGTGTTGCTGCATCTAGGCCACTTTCCTGCAACATTGCAGCTGATCCAGTAATGGTTCCGATCGCAAGTTGCGTAGCAATTTCATTTGTTAGACCTAACTGCACACCTGACTTAATCATTGATTCAATGAAGTAAAAAAAGTAGGCCGGGCCAGATCCACTAAGTGCGGTTACTGCATCTTGATTTTCCTCAGGGACTTCAACAACTACTCCGCTGGCAGAAAATAACTCTTTTGTTAATTCAAGGTGAGCTGACTGTGCATTTGTTCCGCCAGAGATTGCTGAAACTCCCTTGCCAATCTGGGCTGGAGTGTTTGGCATTACTCGTACTACTGGATTGTTTGTACTTAGTTTTTCTTCAATAAATCTAGTAGTTTTTCCAGCAGCAATAGAGATCAATAAGGTTTCACCCTTTAAGCTTTTACTTAACTCCACCAAGACATCACCTAGATCTTGTGGTTTTACGGCAAGAAATATAACCTCACAGTTTTGCCCAATTTGCGAGATGCTCTGTTTTTGTACCTTATAAGTGGTGGTGATCTGGTTGGCCCTTTCCTCACTCTTATCAGCTATGCATATTTGATTTGCTGGCAATGCTGCGGTGAGCAGACTCTTAATGATGGAAGAGCCCATTACGCCAACACCAATAAAGCCAATGCATTTATTTGTAAGAGCTGCCTTCATACTTCAAGCCTACCCAATTAGTCACAATCCTCACTTAACCCTTAAACTTCCACCTTATGGCCACGAAAAAAAGAGTGAAATATAAGTTATCTAAGAATGAGATCACACCTAATTTCACTCGAGACTGGGTTGAGTTTGAGAACCCAGAAAATTTGGAGGAAATATTTAAGTGTGATTTAACCTGGCTCACCTCTTACTGGCAGTGTATTTATGGCAATGGTTGCTGTGGAATTGATAAGGAAAAACCTAATGCTGGGTGTTGTTCAGATGGTGCTTACTACACCAGCAAAGAGGATGAAGCGCGGGTATTAAAGGCGGCGAAGAGGTTAACAAAAGCTGATTGGCAATTTTATGATCAAGCAAGGCCTAAAAAATCTGGTGGAAAGTTGAAAATTTCTGAAATTGGCTTAGACAAAGAGCGTAAAACTAGAAAAACAAAAGGAAGTTGCATATTTTTAAATCAAGTGGGATATGAAGCACCTGGCTATAGTGGATCTTTTGGTTGTGCACTTCATCATTTAGCGGTCAAAGAAAATACAAATATGACTGTCACCAAGCCAGATATCTGTTGGCAGCTTCCGCTGCGGCGTTCGTGGGAGAGTCGTGAGATGGGTGGGCGAGAAATTACAGTTGTAGTAATTGGTGAGTATGAAAGATTAGCTTGGGGTGAAGGCGGGGCTGACCTTGATTGGTACTGCACTAGCAACTCAGAGGCACATGTTGGAAAAATCCCGGTTTATCAATCAAGTAAGGTTGAATTAATCGCATTAATGGGTGAGAAAGGTTATGAACAGTTAGTAAAGATTTGTGACAGCCGAATGGCGGCGATTGCTGCCACACGCAAAGCGCAAAAGCGACATGAGTTACCACTCTTTGTTATTCATCCAGCAACAAAGGCGGCGCAAGAGAGGGCATAGTCAGCCCTTACCATTAGATTTACGCCATGGCCAAAGCACCCGCAAAAGATCCCTTTCGATGTGTTGAGTGTGGTTGGAGTGCAACCAAATGGGTTGGCAGATGTGGTGAGTGCCAAGCGTGGGGAACTGTTGAAGAAATTGC
>SHVD01000002.1 GCA_009691185.1 Candidatus Nanopelagicaceae bacterium
GGAATTAATTTTCTAGAATCGTGGATATTAAGTAGGGAGCCAGTCCACCAAGATTTATATGCATGTCCCATCAGTAATACTCCAAGTCGATCATCACCATCAATAATCTCTTCATTCATAATCCGCTGATTTGTTGTTAACTCCCATTGACGCATCTCAAGCTCATGCATCGATGCCACCGCTGCATCGGTGGGGCAGTAGGCGTAGTGAACGGTTGGGCGATAGATCGCCTTATTTGAATCCCAAACAGTTAGATGATCACTGATAGTAAAAGCTTCTCCATGGCGAATTACCATGCCAGTGGTCTCCATGTTTGGCACCCATGATCTAACCCAAGTTTTAGCACCTGGTTGGGCGATACAGATCTGATTTTTTGGTCCATCTAAATGCTGATAAGCATTAGCAGGCAAGGTTTTTTCATGTGTACCCCAACCCATCTCAGCTGGAGCGATACCCTCTTCATAAAATCCCTCAACTGACCAAGTATTAACAAACTCATTAACTAATTTTGGTTTATTTGAAATTTGGGTATCTCGCTCTGCGACATGAATAACCTTTACGCCAAGTTTTTGTGCAAGGAGTGGAAAGTTTTCATCACTAACCGCTTGCTCTACCCCAGCAGCAGCTTTGCCATCTTTTAAGGATTTGGTTGCAATATCAACCAATGCCTTTTTTGTAAGGTGTGAAACTAATCCAGGATTAGCACCATGCTCAACAATTGCAGTTGCACCTTTACCGCCCCAAGTATCAGTTAACTTTCGTAATCTCATATGGCGCCAATAAAGCGTGCGCTCAGTTGGATTACGAGTTGCCCCTGCTGCGTATGGTTCCCACTCCTCAACTGAGGTATTTAAATAAATAACACCATGATCATGTGCCCAGCCAATAATGGCATTGGCATCAATATTCCAAGCTAAATCTAAGAGAAAATCCCCAGCTGATAAGTATTTGGATAAAAATTGATCCATATTTTCGCGGGTAAGTTGATCTTGCACATAAACTGCGCCTTTACTAATTGCATCAGCCACTCGGCTGCGATTATCACGCATATCTGCAATTGTTATCTGTTTGGCATCTACTAGGTGTTCAATTAATAGTGGTAGTACACATTGTGATACTGAACCTGCACCTAGGACCAGAACTCGATTTGAAAAGCGTGCCGCCAATTAGGACCTCCACAATTCTTGCTAAAGGATTTAGCCAGTGAAGATTAACCTATTTTTTCAAATTTTCCCTTTTCCCAAAGTACTGGTCCACCGCCCTTCACCTTCACCTGGTACATCGCCAAATCTGCCCGACGCAAGGCATCAATCACATCAACAGTTGGATCAATGCTTGCGTAGCCAATACTGACATCAACAACTACGTGCTGAGCGGTGAGTGTGATCGGATAACTTAAGGTGGCCTTAATCGCTTGGGCAAGCTCAAATGCCTCAAGCTGATCCACTTGGGCAATCACACCAAACTCATCACCACCAAGGCGGGCAATTTGGGCGCCATTTGGAATCACTCGGCTAAATCTATTTGCCACCTGCTTTAATAGTTGATCACCAGCATCATGCCCCAGGCTGTCATTAATCCTTTTAAAGCCATCTAAATCCAGCAAGAATATAAAGCCACTTTTTAATTGCCCTAGCTGAAGTAAGAAGTTGCGACGGTTGGAGAGTCCGGTTAATTCATCGGTTCGTGCCAGAACACGCTCCATACCAGCTGTGTTTGCCTCACTTAGTGCAAAGCTCATTCTGATGAACGCTAGCGCAATGGTGATAAATGCTGGAATCAATATAAAGCTGGGAAAATATCCTGGCTTCAAAGCAGCAACTCCCAGTAAACAACTGCTGGCAATTAATGCAATAGTTGCACTGTAGGAGGAAATTTTATCGGAAAACTTTGCCTCACTTGCTGGAAAGCCAAGTGAAAAAGAAAGTAGTAACAATCCAAATATCCAGCCATCATCTGTTATTGATCCAAAAGTGTAGGAGCCATTTAATGAGGACCAAATAAAAAATAGATCTGATAAGGCAAATGATAAAAGTCCAGTTGCGATCAAAAGCGAACGGATACCAACTGGTGTAAGTAGTAAGTAAATCAACACCATTGCAAGCAGGAGTAGATCACCAACTGGATAGAGAATAGAGGTAAAGACCTGCCATGTGGTCCCTTCAAAACTTAACATAGCAGGCTTAAGCAAAAAGGCGGTGAAAATACTAATCAATCCAACCGTAATAATTATGGTATCTAATAATTCAAGTGCAGTAACAGATCGCTTATAAGTAAAGCTTCGAGTCACCCCTAAAAAAACTAGTGGATAAAAAATTGAGTAACAAAGATCAGATATGCCATCTGGTACCTGTGCCTGAAAAAAAGAGTTCCAAGTTGAAAAAAATGAGCCAAGGCTCCAAATCAATGCTGCTAACCCAATTGATATTGCCGAAATACGGTCGGTGAGTATAGGTGCTTTAAATGCGATTCCAGCGGTGAGTAAACCAACCAGGTTAAATAAGAGTAGATCTACCGCCACATTATTCTCAGGTGATATTAATCTAAATGCCAGGTGAATTAAAAGTGCTAGTGATGCTAACCACTTTAAAATCAGATTTTGAGACAAAGAGTGCATAATTAACAGTAAGATATCTTTAAGTTCAGGGTAAGAAATAGGGAGAAATTTAAGTGGTCGCACTCTCAAGACGAGGCTTTATTTGTGGAAGTGCTGCGGTCGCAGCACTAGCAGCGGTTCCTGCGGTTGCAGCAACCGATATAAAAACCTTATCAAATGGGAAAACCGAGCTTAATTTAGCTGCCAATAAATCCTTAGCAAATGTGGGTGGGATTGTTGAATTATCAATTAAGAAGTATGGAAAAGTAGCGGTTGTACGAACCTCTAAATCAGCTCAAGGTTTTTCAGTTATTAATTTGTTCTGCCCACATGCTGGTGTAATCGTTAAACAAAACTCTGCTGGTTGGGTTTGCCCTGCTCCACCAGGTCATGGTTCCGAGTTTGGCTTAAATGGTGCTCTGAAAGTGGGGCCCGCTACCTCACCACTGAGACCAATAAAATTCACGACAACAAGTAAGGCTGTAACAATCGCCTAAGCGATCATTACAGCCCTAATTAATTACTTTTTAGTATTTAGGATTGCACTTATCTTTAATAGTTGACTTAATCAAAAGCATTAATGAATAAGTGTTTTTAAATTCCTCTAACGCTGGATCAATAGAGTCAACTACAGATTGAATTGATGCTTTATTTGATTCAAGAGCTGAGATTTTAGTAGCCAATGAGCTAGATAGTTCATTGTACTTAACCTTAGTTGCAGCATTTGTCGTTTTAACCGCCGCTGCAGTAAGTGCAGCAATTTGTGCATTAGCAGTTGTTAAAACTTTAGCAGGTGCTGGCATCTGGCCAATTTTTGCACTTGCATTTGTTGGCTGACTTACCACCCAAAACTTTGTCGCTCCTATATTCGCAGATGTCGGAGCCTTATTTACACCATTTTTAGTGGCTGCGTAATAAGTATTGCCATAGTAAACAACATCTGATTTTTTGTAAGTAATTAATGCATTCCAAATAATCAAATCACGGAGTGAAGCACCGACTGGTTCAATTTGTATGAGTCGGTTTGACTCAGCTGCACGGAGTGCATCTACTGCCTCCTTATTTCCAACTGCATAATCAGTATTAAGTTCGATACAGCCATCCCAAACCCAGGTCAATTTTGTGGTGCTATAAAATGGATTTTTGGCGCAAACATAATCATTTTTACCAATTTTAGTTGTGGCACCTGCGGTCGGGCATGATCCCCCAGAGGTGGCAGCTTGTACTGGAGTTGTTACTCCAAAAATTAGAAATGTGGTAAGTGCTACTGCTGAGATTTTCTTTATCACGAAATTTTCACTCCTTCGTTGGGTATGGCGATGATTCTACTTCAGTAGGTGGTGCTGCTTGGGTAATTACCGAGAACAAAGCGGTGAATTTGATGTGAAAAATTACTTATTTCACCCGTTGTTTACGTCGCACACTCATACCAGCCTTGCGCACAATTGGCCGGGGAGCGATTCTGGCAATTGTGCTTAATAACATGTACTGCCAGCCAGGGATACAAATTACTTTCCCAGCCTTTGCATACCGCCATGATTTACCCACCACCTGATCTGTGGTGTTCCACATGTAATTAGGTAAGCCACTCATATTCATTTTTCCTCTAGCGTGAAACTCAGTCCTGGTGAACCCAGGGCAAAGTGCAGAGACTTTTATATTTGTGCCCTTAAGCTCTGTCTTTAGGTATTCAGAAAAAACCGTTAAATATGATTTTGCTGCGCTATATGTGCCACCTGCAATAAAACTTGCCACACTGCTGACATTCACGATAATGCCAGAGTTTCGCTTAATCATCCCTGGTAGAACTGCGTGAGATAGGCGCATCGGCGCAGTAACTAATACATCTAGTAACTCTTGTTCCGCTTTTATATTACTGCCAATAAAACTTTCTTTGATACCAAAGCCAGCATTATTAATTAATACCTCAACTGGCCGAGAGGTGCTTGCTAATACCTTCTCAACCTTAAGCAGCTGTGCAGATTTACTTAAATCAGCTTTTAAGCAGGTCGCCTTCACGCCATACTCTGTACTTAACTGTGCTGCAACTTTTTTTAATCTTGGTAGATTTCTAGCAACAAGGATTAAATCAAAACCCTCTTTTGCCAATAATTGTGCATAAGCATTACCTATTCCTGCTGTAGCACCAGTTACTAGGGCTGTGGCCACTATTTAACAATACCTGCAGTATCTTCATCGCGAATATGCCAAGAGGTTCCATACTCTTCAAGTAAATCTAAAAATGGTTTTGACTCAAACCATTCTGGACCGTTAACACCACGTGGTTTCCAAATACCTTTATGTACCAATTCAAGTGCAATGACTGGATTAATTGCAGTTTGCCAAACAACTGCTTGATCACCAAACTCTTTCATCGACCAAGCATTATCAACTATGTTGTAGATGTAGCACGCCTTTGGATTTCCTTCTTTATCTAAACCTTTAACTAGCGCACCAGCACAAGTCTTACCACGCATACGCTCACCAAGAGTTCCAGGATCTGGCAGTGATGCGGTTAGTAGATCTCTTGGAGATACTGCAACTCCTTGCACATCAACAGTTTCCTTACGATCCATTCCCAACATATTGATAGTTTTTAATATGGTAATGAACTCAGCACCTAGGCCATACTTAAAGTTAACCTTTTTAGCATCAATTTTCTGTGGAATAAGAATTACCTCTTCGTGCTCAACATTTACACACTCAACTGGCCCGATACCCTCTGGGAAATCAAAAATCTCAAGCTCTGAAAATGGAGTAGTGGTGTACCAACCTCGACCGTCCTCCCAAACAATTGGTGGATTTAAACACTCTTCAATGGTGGTCCAGATAGAAAAAGATGGAGCAAAGTCATAGCCAGCAACTTTTAGATTTGAACCATCCAAAATTGTGCAGGAATCAATTCGGCTAAATAAATGTTCACTTGCATATTTTGCAAAAATATCACTCATCCCTGGCTCAACACCCATTCCGATTAGGGCATAGATTTTTCGCGCATCCCAATTAAAGTCACGGGCAAATTGTTCATCGCCTAACTTCACACCAGTTTCGGTATATGGATAGTGCGGGTGCTTGCGAGAAAGTGACATCGCCATATCTATGTAGTTGGTATTTTCAATCTCACAAGCTAAAAAGATTGGCATAACAAATCTAGGATCAACTGCGTTGATCACTACATCAGGATCAGCTTTGCGGATTAACTCCCGCACATCCTCAAGCTCTGCAGCGTTGACCATAGCTGCTGAAAATCTTGGGTCTTTTAATCGGGCAACCGCCTCTTCGGCACGAGATAGGGTGCGGTCAGCAATCACCATCGATTCAATAAATGAACGACGTGATGCGATATTAGCGATCGCTCTTCCAACTCCACCGGCGCCTATAACGAGGGCCTTCATGATGCACAACTCCAAACGAATTATTGTTAGTCTATCGCAGCGTTATTTTAAAGACAAATTACGCATGTTTATTGGATACCTATCTATAATTAATAGATTAAATTACAATTAACAGTGAAATAAATTTTAAGAAAATTAAATATTGTCCCCGTAGCTCAGTGGATAGAGCAACCGCCTCCTAAGCGGTAGGTCGCAGGTTCAACTCCCGCCGGGGACGCAATTAATATATTAATGATCTAAAGTAAAACGTTTCATCGCTTTTGGTGCCCACCAGTTACGTTCACCAAATAATCTCATTAATGCCGGAACTAATAATGCTCTAATCAATGTAGCGTCTAGCAAAATTGCAAAGGCAACTCCAAAGCCAAGCATTTTTATTGAAGTAACACCACTTAGCATGAAGGATGCAAAAACAATTGCTAATAAACCAGCTGCTGCAGTAATGATTCGAGCCGAGCGTTGTAGGCCAGTGGCTACTGATTCAATATTTGATCTGCCGGCATCATGCTCCTCTTTGATTCGAGAGAGTAGGAAGAGCTCATAATCCATCGACAACCCAAAAGCTACAACTGCCACCAAAATAATTGAGCCAGTATCTACTGCGCCAGTTACAGTGAAATCACCTACCAACCACTTCAAATGCCCGCCAACGAATATCCAAGTAATTAATCCCAAAGTTGCTGCGAGTGAGAGGATATTTAGAATTACCGCCTTTATTGGCAAAATTATTGAACCTGTAAAAACAAACAAAAGAATTAGCACCCCAATGGCAATCCAGGTAAGTGCCCACGGCATGGTCTTGGCAATCCCAATTTGTGTGTCAGCGTAATCAGCTGCCACACCACCAATTAATGTGCCATCTGGCGCAGAAATCTGGCGCAGCTCTTTTATCAAAACCTCCGCTTGCGGAGTTCTAGGGGCCATCGAATGAATCGCAGTGATTCGAAGATCATCTCCATAAACTTGTATTTGTCCCACTCGAACTACACCTGGCACTTTAGCTATGGCAGATTTGTAAGCTTCAACTTTATCGCCAAGTGCTACACCCTTTGGAATTACAATTTCAATTGGATTTCCTTCTTGACCAGGAAAACGTTCGGTAATAATGCGCGCCGCATTGGCAGCAAGATTGCTAGCTGGTAGGACTCGAGAATCTACCTGTGAAAAAACAATATCTTTTATTGGTGCTGCCAAAACGGTCAGAATAATTAATGAAAGCACAACCACTGAAACTGGCTTTCTCATTACAAATCTTGCCGTTTGGGCCCATCTCCCATTCTCTTTAGGAGTAATCGCACCTTTACGGACAATCGCCTTATCAATTTTCTTTCCTAGTATTGCAAGCAGTGCTGGAAGTGCAATTAAGGCACCCACAACAGCCATGCTGACAACAGTTACGCCAGCGTAGCCAAATGATTTCAAAAACATTAGTGGAAATAGCATCAAAGAGGCAAGAGTTATTACGATGGTGAGTCCAGAATAGAAAACAGTCTTTCCAGCTGTACTTACGGTGCGTTTAATGGATTCATCTACAGATTTTCCTGAGTGCAACTCTTCGCGAAACCTATTAACAATTAGCAGTGCGTAATCAATACCAAGACCTAGTCCTAAGCCAGTAATTAGATTTAAAGCAAAGACGCTGACACCTGTGAAAAGCGTTAATAAATAAACCACCAGTAAAGATCCCAATATTGCCGATACGCCAACTAGTAGTGGCATGGCGCTGGCAACTAGCCCGCCAAATACAAAAACTAGCAGTATGAAGGTCAATGGAATTGAGATCGCCTCAGAAATTTTTAGGTCATCGGCAATTTTGGTATTTATTGCATGGGCAAATATGCCGGTGCCACTGCCATAAACTGTAAGGTTTTCAAATTTGCCATCGTATTTACTTTGAATCAACTTACCTAAAGATTGAATATCATTCCATTCAACGGTGCTGCTGTATATAAAAAGAAATGCAGATTTACCATCAACACTTTTCAATGAAGGTGCACCACCTGAACTCCAATAAGAGAGCGTGGAGTCAACTCCCACTTCATTCTTTATCTGCGCTTCAAGTTTTGTTGCAGTGGCAACTACGCTGGGTGAAGTAATTACTTCACTGGCTTCAACTACCAGGACAACAGCAGGTTCCTTAACTTTAAATACATCAGTTACATACTCAAAAGCTTTAGCTGAATCACTATTTAAGTCGGAGTAACCACCACTCTCTAATTTTCCAAAAGCAGATGAGCCAATCGCTCCGGCAGAAAGAATTGAAACAATAAAAAGTGAAAAGATGAGTTTTTTACGTTTTACGATTAGTTCGCCTAATTTTTCAAACATTTTCACTGATTCCCTAAGTTTCCGATAGACTTATACTCTAATGAGTGAAGATAAAAATATGAAAAAATCCGTACCTGATAATTCTGGTGAGGTTGATCACACATTACTGCAAAAAGTTTCAAATGATGAAATTGATTTAGAGATTGATTTACAGCGAGATGATGAAATAGCCGCAGATAAACCCCCACACCACCTTTAAGAATTACTTTTTACTTTTTACCGCTGGCTTACTCTCTGTTTTTGTAACTGGTTTACTTTCAGTTTTTACCGCAAGTGTTTCACTCTTAGCTGGTGGTGTACTTCTTGAATCTGTTTTGTAAAAGCCACTTCCCTTAAATACAACGCCAACATTGTTATAAACCTTTCGCACCTGACCATCACATTTAGGGCAAACCTCAATTACTGGATCTGTGAAAGATTGCACAGCCTCAAAAGCGTGCTCACACTCACTACACAGGTATTCATAGGTTGGCATAGGAGATAATCTTAAGCAGGTGGGAAGATAAGGGCTAACTAGATAGGAAAGGTGAGGCAATGAAGCGGTTAATTGCTGTTTTCCTAACACTCACCTGCTTCGTAATTACACCATCTACCGCTTATGCAACATCAATTGTTAGTACCTCACCTACCGCAGGTTCAATTCTTAGCATTTCACCAACCGCTGTCACAATTAAAGCTAATGCAGATTTATTAGATGGTGCTAATGAAATTACAGTTACCGATGCAAAAGGTGTTCGAGTAGATGATGGTTCCATTCAAATCCAGGGGGCAGTCTTAATGGTGGGTATAAAACCGCTAACCGACTCTGGGCTCTACACAGTCGCCTACACACTTATGGCAATTGATCAGCCACCAATCGTGGGCACATTTACATTTTTGTATAACTCACCAGCAGAGATGATATTGCCGACCCCAACTCCAACTGACACTCAGGTGGTGACTCCAACAGCCAACCGAACTACAGATATATTTGTAATCTCATTAATGATTTTCGCTTTTGTTGTGTTGGTGTTTTTATCAAGATATGCCAAAAAGACCTTCAACTCTCCAAGTGGCTCTCGTAAAAGAGTAAAGAGTGCAAGTGCAAGTAAGAAATTTATTAAGTAAGTAGTGGGGTAAAAATTGATTGAGATACTCTCGCCCCTTTCAAAAGGGTTAATGCTACTAACTGGTGTGCTAAGTATTGGATTTCTAATCACCTTAAGTTTTCTTGATCAAGATATAAAAGGTGGCCTCACTAATCACTCTTTAATTAAAAAAACTAGGCTATTTATTTCTTCCTGGCTATTAGTCACTGCAATGTATGTAATAGTGCAGGTTTCCTATCTACTTGATCAACCTTTAGCAGCATCCTTTGATTCAACTGTAATCAGATCTTATTTAACCCAGACATCACTCGGTAAGGCTTACTTAGTACAAATAATTGGAATTCTAATCCTGCTACTTATTCCACTGCGACGATTACTAGGCTCATATATTTCGCTATTAATCGCTTTGATCGCGATCACTGCGCCCGTTTTTCAGAGCCATGGCAGCAGCTCGGGTAATCACGGACTTGCAATTGGTGCACTAATAATCCATGTGATCGCATTAAGTTTTTGGGTGGGTGGATTATTTGGATTAACCCAGTTAAGTAAGCAGCAAAAGCTTATTGCACTGCCAAGATTTAGCGAGATTGCGCTGTGGAGTGCGATCACAGTTGTTATCTCAGGGGCAGCAACTGCTTGGACCAGATTAGATAGCCTGCAGGCTTGGCAAAGTAAGTATGGCGTGATTACTTTAGTAAAAATATCACTGGCATTTATTTTAGTTGGTGCTGGCGCTCTGCATCGGCGATGGATTATAAAATCTGACTATCCTTCAATTTTCAGATTAATTACCGCTGAGCTTGGAGTGATGTTTACAACTGTTTTTGTTGGCAGCTGGTTATCAACCGTCAATCCACCTGAGCGAGAAATTGTCTCTACCCCTGCACTTTTGGTGACTGGAATACAAATGCCAGCACCACCCACACTCTCTAGAGTTTTGTTGGGATATGAAGCAGATGGCTTGATGTTGGGCTTGCTAATTTTTATAGTTGCACTTTATATAAAAGGTGTTGTGATTCTTACTAGGCGTGGTGATAAGTGGCCGGTTGGACGCACAATTGCATTTGCATTAGGCATAAGCGCAGTTGATTTTGCTACCAGCGGTGGTCTTGGTCTTTACTCTCACTTTGCATTTGCCAATCACATGATGGCACATATGGTGCTTGGCATGATCGCACCAATAGGAATTGTGCTGGGTGCGCCAATTACCTTAGCGCTTCGAACATTGCCACTAGGGCGTAATCAACAAGAAAGTGGTATTCGTGGGATATTTATTGAGTTGCTTCACTCTAAGTTATCAAAGTTTTATACAAACCCAGTTGTTGCCCTTGTAATCTTTGATGGTTCATTATTCGCTGTTTATTTCACGCCTTTATTTGGAAATATTATGCAAGGCCACAGTGGACATTTCTTTATGTCCCTACATTTCCTACTAGCTGGGTTCCTATTTTTTCAAGTATTAATTGGAATTGATCCACTTCCTAGAAAAGTTCCGCATATTGCCAAAATAATCGTGATTTTTGCGGCAATGAGCATTCATGCATTTTTCTCAATCTCAGTAATGTCAGCAACAACATTATTAGATAATGGATATTTTGAATTACTACAGCGGCCATGGGCGACTGATTTATTAGCTGACCAAAAACTAGGTGGTGCGATTGGTTGGGCTATGGGTGAGGTGCCAATTTTGTTAGCATTACTGGCAACATTCCTGCAATGGTTAAAAGCAGATAAAAATGAGGCGGCGCGAATCGATCGGGCAGCCGATCGGGCAGCTGCCATGGGTGAGGATGATGATCTAGCCCGCTACAACCATTACTTAGCCCAGTTAAATAAACGAGAAACTTCCGAATAGAATTAGGACCATGAACACTACTACCCAGATGCCAGCTTTGTTTGGCCAGGAGTATCAAGCGCTGCGTGAAAGCGTAAGTGAATTAGCAATTAAAAAGATTGCACCATTTGCCCATGATGTTGATGAAAATTCTAGATACCCACAAGAGGCAGCAGATGCCTTGCAGGCAGCGGGATTTGCAGCAGCTCATGTGCCAGTTGAATTTGGCGGCCAAGGTGCAGATGCACTCGCTGCGGTAATAATTATTGAGGAGGTGGCAAGGGTTTGTGGTGCTGCTTCATTAATTCCAGCGGTCAACAAACTAGGTTCAGTTCCGTTAATGATTGCTGGTAATGACGGCCAAAAACAAAAGTATTTAACACAGTTAGCTGCTGGTAAAGGATTTTCATATTGTCTATCTGAATCTGAAGCTGGTTCTGATGCTGCTGCAATGAAAACAAAGGCGGTTAAAGAGGGAGATAGTTGGGTATTAAGTGGTAGTAAAAAATGGATTTCAAATGCCGGAGTTTCAGAGTTTTATACAGTATTAGCCTCTACTGATCCAAGTAAGGGTGCCAAAGGAATCACTGCATTTATTGTTGAAAAATCAGATGCGGGTGTTTCATTTGGTGCACATGAGAAAAAAATGGGCTTTCGTGGATCACCAACTCGTGAGGTTTACCTTGATAAAGTAAAAATCAATGATGATCGAAGACTAGGAGAGGTTGGAGCTGGCTTTGCACTTGCAATGAAAACCTTAGATCACACCAGAATTACCATCGCCGCTCAAGCTTTAGGAATTGCACAGGGTGCTTTTGATGTTGCTAAGAAATACGCCCATGAGCGTCAACAATTTGGAAAGCCCATTTTTGATTTCCAAGGAATCCAATTTATGTTGGCTGATATGGCAATGCAGATTGAAGCTGCAAGACAATTGACCTATGCTGCTGCAATCAAAAGTGAGCGGGGAGAGAGTGATCTGACATTCTTCTCAGCAGCGAGCAAGTGTTTTGCAACTGATGTTGCGATGAAGGTGACAACTGATGCCGTGCAAATACTGGGTGGCTATGGGTATGTAAGTGATTATCCAGTTGAGCGGATGATGCGAGATGCTAAATTGACGCAGATATATGAGGGCACAAATCAGATTCAGCGGGTGGTAATGGCTCGGAATCTAGAGACTTTAAATAACTAAAACCTAACAATAATCTCTGGGGTAGCAGCAGCGTTAACTTTTTGGTCATGAGCTTCAACTGGCAAGCTTTGACTAGTTAACTCTCCGCGATGTAAGAGGGCTATTTTCCAAGCAGTGCTGCGCGCAAGGGCTCGATCATAGGAGCCACCACCTTGACCCAAACGATTTCCCTCTCGATCTACATGAAGTGCTGGCACAATTATTACTTCAAGTTTGATATCAGTTTCAGCATTTCCAATTGGTTCTAGAGTTTTTTCTGATTTTTTAAGATTCTCCTGCTCACCATCCCAACTGACCCACTCTAAATCATTATTTTTTAGCATCCTAGGCAGAAATAATCTTTTCCCACTTGCTAGTAGTTTTTGATTTAAATCACTAGTTTCTGGTTCAAACTCATATGAGATATATGTACCAACATTTTGCACATCTTTTACTTCTTTCGCAGTGAGAATATGCAGCCAGCTTTCCTTCATAAATCGATCCTGGCGTTCTTTTCGATACTGTTTACGAAGTTGTGATTTATTTTCATTACCAGCCATGCACCTACCTTAATTTATGGCTTGGGCAAAGTAGGGTTTAGGTATGGATGATTTGATACCAGTTGCCCAGCTGCAGGAGCGTTTACTAGCGCTGAGCGAGCCTTTAACACCGTTGGATCTGCCGCTGCTTGATGCCCACGGCGCCACCCTTGCTAGTGATTTATTGGTACATGAAAAAATTGTAATAAAAAATGGCCAACGAATCGGTTCAAATCAGATTGCCCTTGCCGCCTCCTTAGGCTTGGACAGATTGCCAGCTCGGCCCCATCCAAGGGTAGTAATTATTAGTGCTGGTGATGATCTAGTTGAGCCAGGTAGCAAATTAGCGACACAAGAGAATGAGTATGAATCCAACTCCTGGTTTTTAACTACCTTTGTTAAAGAGGCTGGTGCTCATGCCTTTCGTGTACACACTATTGCAGAGACAGCAGAGCAATTAAAACTGATCATTGAAGATCAATTAGTTAGAGCAGATTTAATTGTTATCAGTGGTGAATCACAGGATGAATCATTTGATCTAATCAACTCAGTAATCTCTAAGTTAGGTGAAATTACAATTGTTACCCCAAATCTTGCTGAAAGTGGCAAACATAGTTATGGCTTGATTGGCCCAGATAAGATTCCAGTAATTTGTTTACCTGGTGATCCGGTTGGGAATTACTTGTCAGCTGAAATTTTTATTCGGCCCCTTATTTTAAAAATGTTAGCCAGACAAGTTATTCAACGGCCAGTCAAAAAGATTAAATTAAGTAAAGCAATCAGCAGCGAGTCCGGCAAAATGCAGTATGTAAGAGCTAGCATAAATTCCGATGGTCAGGTCACTCCACTTTCTGACCAAGAGTCAATCACCACATTATCTTTCACTGACTGCTTAGTTTTGGTAAATGAGAAAGATGAAAAACTGAGTTCAGGTGATTTGGTAAATGTTATGATGATTAATCAGGAATAATCTTGAAAAAATTAATTGATAACGAATTAATTTTAAAACCAATCAGATTCAGGGATAAAGCCCAATGGGATGCAGTCCGCTTAGTAAATCGAGATTGGCTATCACCCTGGGAGGCAACTAGACCAAACATAGATAACAAATCACCATTACCTTCTTACTACGGGATGGTTATGCAACTAAATCGGGAAATTAGAGCGGTTAGATCAATTGCACTAGGTATTTGGTTGAAAGAAAAAAAAAGTGAGATCCTTATTGGTCAGATCACACTTGGTGGAATAATTTTTGGTGCAATGCGTGGAGCGCATATTGGTTATTGGATTGATCAACGATTTGCAAATCAAGGTTATACAACTCGAGCGGTAAAGCTTTTGAGTAATTTTGGTTTTGATTCGCTCAAACTTCACCGAATAGAAATTAATTTACGTCCAGAAAATGAGGCGTCAAAGCAGGTGGCAATAAAGGCAGGGTATGAGCTAGAGGGTGCGCGTAATAATTACCTACATATTGCAGGTGATTGGCGAAATCACATTACTTTTGTCAAAGAAAACCCAGCAGTAAAATAAAAAATAAATAGGACATACCCACCCAATTCCACTCAGAATTAACCTAAAACATTTATTGTTGTGCTTTATGGGTTCGGGTTTTATCTACTTAATCATCATCGGCATGTGGGTTGCTTATTTCTTGCCCCAGTGGTTGAGTAAATATGAGGATTCATCTGGTAAAGCGATTGAAAGATATAAAAATGCTATGCAAGTTGTAGGTGAAAATAATGGCAGTATTAAAAGCAAAAAAAGCATGGAAGACAAAGGTAAGGTTTTTTTCAAACGCCGATTGATATTTGGTTCAATCTTTTCTCTATTTGCTATTTCTTCAATTTATGCCGGCATTGGTTTTCTAGATTGGACCACAACACTTGTGCCAGCTAGCGCACTTCTTATTTATTTAGTTAGTGTAAGAAAACAGGTTATGGCATCACAACTTAAAATTAGAAGATTAAGAGCATTAGAGAAAATTACAAATAGTAAGATTCCAACTACACTCATTCCAGAGCCAGTTAAAGAAAAAAGTAGTAATGAACATTGGGTTCCATTCTCAGAGCGAAGTGAAATTACTGGTGTAGTAGTTGTGCCCAAGGATCGTAAAGGTTGGCAGCCAAATCAACTACCAAAGCCGGTTTACACCAGCGCAGCTAAAGCAGTTCCAAGTAAGCGAATTATTGATCTCACCAGCACTGGTCAGTGGAGCGCTGAACAGGAGCGGATAAAAGCATTATCGGGTCGAGATGATGACTTATTTGACCAAACAACATTGGGTGATACAGGTGAAGAAGAGAAAGCTGTCAATCAGTAATTAAATCCAGCTTGGCAACCACATTCGATCTAGCCAATCTGAGTAAGGAATTTGAACACCTAGAAATATCGGCAGAAAGTAAATAAAATTTATTGCCACAACAATAATAAAAACACTGATATATTTACGATAATCCTTATATTTTAATGCCCAATTAAAGGTATAAATCAATGCCAGTATTAAAAATGGCAAGATACTTATCGCATAAAAGTAAAACATGGTTCTACCTTGAATAAAAAACCAAGGTAGATAAGTACCGGCAATACCAGCCAAAATAAAGGCTGCAATGCGATTTTTACTTACAATGAATAATCCAGCAGTTACTGCAATTGCAAATACACCCGCCCACCAAAGAACAGGCGTGCCAATTGCCAAGATCTCCTGCGCGCAACTTGCTGCCCCACAATCGCTTGGGCTTTCATAGTAAAAAGAGGTGGGCCTTCCTAGAACAAGCCAACTCCAAGGGTTAGCGTTATAGGCGTGCTTTTCTGATAGATCACGGTGGAAGTTCAGAATTTCAATGTGATACTTCCACAAAGATGCAAATAAGTTGCCACCTGATTGCCGACCCCAGCCATTACTATTTAATATCCAACCACTCCAAGTGATGAAATAAACGCCAAGTGGAGTTAATATAAATTGCACAAGCCGGCGCAACAAGCTGCTTAATCGAAGATTTTTCCAATTAATCGTTAATGCAATAATAAGTGGAATTACAAAGAAGCCACTCCATTTGCTGGCACCTGCTAATCCAATTGCTACTCCACTTAACCAAAGATTATTTGTCAAAATAAAATAAAAACAGAGCAATATAAAAAACATCAAGAAAATATCAAGCAGTGCCACCCTAGACATGACTAAGGCGAGTCCATCTAATGCCATTAGTAGTGCTGCTGTACTGCTTAAGAAAATAGAATTAAACAATCTCTGTGCGATTAGATAAATAAGTATCACGCAAGCAGTTCCAACTAAGGCTGGGATAATCCGCCAACCAAACTCATTATTGCCGAATATTTTTATTCCGATGCCGATCAGCCACTTACCAAGGGGTGGGTGAACTATGAAATCTGCCCCACCTTGCTCATTTAGCTCAACTCCGTGTTGAATCAGTGAGTTAGCATTTTTTGCGTAGTAAACCTCATCAAAAATATATCCTTTAGGAAGATTTAAATGCCAAATGCGAATGATCAGTGAAAAGATAGTAATAATCGAAAGTGGCAATATCTGTCTAAGGCGAGTTGTGCTCATAGGGCTCAGCCTAAGACCAGATGGAAAGCGGAAGGGAAAATAACCTGAGAGAATTAGCAGATGTTAATTCTTGCCTGCCTGCCAATTGGTGATTGGCGTGATGCATCGATCCACCTCATCTCAGCAATTGAAAGTGCGAAGTATGTGGCAGCAGAGGACTCTCGAAAGTTTGCCAGGTTGTGTAAAGATTTAAATATCACCCACAACGCTAAGGTTATTTCTTTTTTTGAAGGCAATGAGAGTGAGCGCATTGCCGAACTGAGTATGATCTTAAACTCACAAAAAGATATTTTGCTTGTTACAGATGCTGGCACACCTGGTATTTCAGATCCTGGCTATCGATTAATTCAGGCAGCGTTGCGGGATGGTGTACAGATAAAAGTATTACCAGGGCCAAGTGCGGTAACAACTGCGCTGTTGCTGTCTGGATTACCAACTGATCGATTTTGTTTTGAAGGTTTTCCACCCCGTACCAAAGTTGCCAGAGATAAATGGTTTGAATCTTTGGGTAAAGAGGAGCGCACAATTATTTTTTTTGAAGCACCCCATCGAATTGGTGAATCATTAATCGCTGCAGCTCAAGCATTTGGAGAGAGTAGAGCTGCGGTAATTTGCCGAGAGATGAGCAAACAGTATGAAGAGGTAGTAAGGGGTAGTTTTTCAGAGTTAATTTCTTGGTCAAAATCTAAAGATATTTTAGGTGAGATAACAGTTGTGGTATCTGGCTTTGATCCTGCTACTAATCATGTGGCTGATACTGATTTAGTTGAAATGGTATTGAAACAAGAGGCAGCTGGTGAGAGTCGAAAAGAGGCGATCGCCCAGGTTGCTAAACAAAGTGGAGTTTCAAAGCGAGTTGTATTTGATGCCATGGTTACTTATAAGAGTGGGGATAAGATCTGATCATGGCTAAAAAATCATTTTATTTAACCACGCCTATTTATTATGTAAATGATGCCCCTCATATTGGCCATGCCTACACAACCGTTGCCGGTGATGTATTAACTAGATGGCATCGTCAACGTGGTGATGAAGTTTGGTTCTTAACTGGCACAGATGAACATGGTGAGAAGGTATTAAATAGTGCTAAATCAAATAACACCCCACCACAAGATTGGTGTGACAAATTAGTTGAATCAGCTTGGAAACCAGTTTGGAAAGATCTAAATATTGCTCATGATGATTTTATTAGAACCACTGAGGAGCGCCATACGGTGCGGGTGCAAAAATTTCTACAAAAATTAAAAGACACCGGCTATATATACGCCGGCAAGTTTGAAGGTCCCTACTGTGTTGGTTGTGAAGAGTATAAGCTGCCGGGTGATTTGATTGAGGGTAAATGTAAAATTCACTCTAAGCCAGTTGCAATGCTTAGTGAAGATAATTGGTTTTTTAAACTTTCAGAGTTTGCCCAACCATTACTAGACCAATACAAATCAAATCCATCAGCTTGTGAGCCAGAGTCTGCTCGCAACGAGGTAATCTCCTTTTTAGAGGGTGAGGTTAGAGATCTATCTATCTCTCGCTCAACTTTTGATTGGGGAATCCCAGTGCCATGGGATCCAAAGCAGGTTATCTATGTTTGGTTTGACGCTCTACTGAACTATGCAACCGCAGTTGGTATCGGAGATGATGTATCAACGGATGGCGGTGAGAAGTTTGCTAGCACCTGGCCGGCTGATGTGCATCTTGTCGGTAAGGATATTTTGCGCTTTCATGCAATTATTTGGCCAGCAATGTTAATGGCAGCAGGAGTTGAAGTTCCTAAAAAAGTCTTTGCCCACGGCTGGTTATTGGTCGGTGGTGAAAAGATGTCTAAGAGTAAATTAACTGGAATTGCTCCAAGTGATATTACAAAAGATTTTGGCGTTGATGCTTTTCGCTACTACTTCCTGAAGGCAATTCCCTTTGGCAGTGATGGCTCATTCTCTTGGGAGGATATGGCCGCTCGCTATACAAGTGAGTTGGCAAATGATTTTGGAAATCTTGCTTCAAGATTAATTGCCATGATTGAAAAGTACTGTGATGGCAAGATTCCAGCGACAGCACAAAATGCTGATTTATCAGCTCTGTTGGATCAAACAGTTAAAACCGCAGATGCTGCAATCTGTTCCCTTGATTTTCAAGGCGGATTAAATGCGATTATGGATTTTTGTAAACGGGTTAATGGCTATGTCACCGAAACCGCCCCATGGGTAGTTGCAAAGGATGCAGCTAAAAAAAGTGAGCTTGATCAGATTTTATATAACACCGCAGAGTCACTTCGCGCTCTTGCAGTATTACTTCACCCAGTCATGCCACAGGTAACGGAAAAACTTTGGCAAAGTTTAGGAGCTGCTTCGTTAGGTAAAATTGGTGATCAGCAAATCAGTGATGTATCAAAGTGGGGTCAACTGCCAGCAGGTAGTAAGGTGGTTAAGACCGAGGTCTTATTCCCAAGATTAGAAGAGGTTAAGTAAATTTATGGCAGATCGTCATAACCGCGATCTTGATCGAAAACCAGCACCACTTCCAGATCCTTTAAAAAGTAAAACTGTTGATTCACATGCTCACCTAGAACTAATTCACAACAGCACAGCTGATTCACCATTGATCAAGCAGGTATTAGCAGATTCAGCCTCCGTTGGCATTGATCGAGTTGTGCAGGTTGGCTACTCCGCAGAGCAATCAATCTGGTCGGTGAAATGTGCTGAAAGCTTTGTTGGTCAGGTTTTGGCAGCGGTTGCCCTGCACCCAAATGAGGCACCAGTAGTTGAAGATTTAGAAAAAGATTTGCAGGTAATTAAAGATTTAGCTACTCATCCCAGAGTGAGGGCAATTGGTGAGACTGGATTAGATTTTTATCGCACCCCACCTGAGTTAAGGGATAAACAAAAGTACTCATTTAAACAACATATAAAAATTGCAAAAGAGCATAAGAAAGCATTAGTAATCCATGATCGAGATTCTCACCGTGAGGTATTAGATACTCTGCAGGAGGAGGGAGCACCATTAAACAGCATCTTTCATTGCTTCTCAGGGGATGTGGCAATGGCAAAAGAATGTATTGCAAATAATTACATTCTCTCCTTTGCCGGTACTGTGACATTTAAAAATGCTCAGCAATTACGAGATGCTTTAGTGCTAGTTCCAATTGAGCAATTACTGGTGGAAACTGATTCACCCTTTTTAGCACCGATGCCAAACCGGGGCGCACTTAATACTCCAGCCCAGATTCCACAAACTTTGCGGGTAATGGCAGATCTTCGGGGAGTATCAGCTGATTACCTAGCGGGGGCAATCTCTGAAAATGCTGAACGGATCTTTGGTAAGTTTTAAATGTCTAATTTACTTGGCGCAACTCAAATCAGAGCTTTAGCTGATCAATTAAATATAAAGCCAAGTAAAAAACTTGGTCAAAACTTTGTAGTAGATGCCAACACCTGCCGAAAGATTGTGAAGGTGGCTGGGGTAAATTCAACAGATACCGTACTTGAAATTGGCCCAGGACTTGGTTCTCTAACCCTTGCCTTACTTGAGGCAGCAAAATCAGTAATCGCAATTGAGATTGATAAACGGATGGCAGATCAATTATCTAATACGGCGCACAGCCATGGCTTTGATACCAACAAACTTATTGTGATCAATCAAGATGTGATGAGTGTTAATAAACTGCCAACTGAGCCAACAGTTTTGGTGGCAAATCTTCCCTACAACTTGGCGGTGCCGATGCTATTAACTGTTTTAGAGCGGTTTGCATCCATATCAAGTGGGGTAGTGATGGTGCAAAGTGAGGTGGCAGATAGATTAGTTGCCACGCCAAATAATAAAAATTACGGCGCGCCAACTGTGAAAGCTAACTGGTTTAGTGATCTGAGCAATGCTGGCCAGATAAGCAGATCAGTCTTTTGGCCCATTCCTAATGTGGATTCATCCTTGGTCAGATTTATTCGCCACAAACCATTAGGAGATGAAGGGCAGCGAGTGGCAACTTTTACTGTAGTCGAGCACGCCTTTGCAAAACGACGCAAGATGCTGCGGGCCGGCTTAAATCAATTATTTGATGGTGCAGCTGAAGATAATTTAATCAGCGCTGGGATTGATCCCACCATCCGTGGTGAGGATTTAGCGGTTGATAAGTTTTTTCAAATTGGTATGCAATTAATTAAGCATAATCTCACTCAGCGGCTGAGTTAACCAATACGCTCTAGGGTATGAGATACAACGGAGTAGTTGCCAGAGTTCCGGCGAAGGTAAATCTGCAATTATCTGTTGGCCCACTTGGCGCAGATGGCTTTCATGAGGTCACTACCGTATTTCAAGCAATCTCACTCTTTGATGATGTCACAGTGGCAAGTGGTAGATCAGGTGATGGTGTAACCATCAGTATTTCTGGGCAAACAGCTAGCGGTGTGCCAGTTGATGATTCAAATCTTGCAGTTAAAGCGGCGCAGTTGATGATAAAAAAATATCAGCTGCCAAGTGATCTGAGTATTAAGCTTAAAAAAGAGATTCCAGTTGCAGGTGGCATGGCCGGGGGAAGCGCGGATGCCGCTGGTGTAATAGTTGGCCTTGACTCACTCTATGAGTTAGGACTTTCCCGTGATGAGATGGAGTTATTGGGAAGTGAACTTGGCACCGATGTGCCATTTTCTATTTGTGGTGGGGTGGCAATTGGAAGTGGCCGAGGTGATCAAATAACACCAGCACTTGCAAAGGGAAGTTATAACTGGGTCTTAGCTTTATCTGGTCAAGGATTAGCAACTCAATCTGTATATAAAGAGTGTGATCGACTTCGAGAGGGCTTATCGATTGCAACTCCGTCGGTTAGTGAACCATTAATGCAGGCACTAAGAGCAGCAGATGCGAAAGCATTGGGTAAGTCATTAATTAATGAGTTACAACCTGCTGCATGTTCACTGCGTCCTGCACTTAGATTGGTTTTAGATGTTGGAAATGATTACGGCGCACTTGGCGGTGTCATCTCTGGCTCTGGACCTACTGTTGCATTTTTAGTATCTGATGATGAGCATGCAATGGATTTAACCGTTGCATTAAGTGGCAGCGGGGTAGTTTCATCAGTGGTGCGAGCAACTGGAGCAGTTGCTGGGGCTCGAATTGTTGAAAGTTTTTGATTTACCCAGTTATAAGGGATAATTCAGGTTCCGCCATTGTGTAGTGGCTAGCACATGAGCCTTTGAAGCTCAGGGTCCAGGATCGATACCTGGTGGCGGAGCCACCAAGTAAAGGGGGGTAACTGATGAGCAACTTATCACTTGCCATTGTTCTTGCCGCCGGTGAGAGCAAGCGAATGAAATCAAAGACTCCAAAAGTACTTCACAAGATTGCTGGTCGAACTGTAATTGAAAATTTACTCACAGCAGTTGAAGCCATTGCTCCTAAAAAATTAACAGTGGTCGTTGGTGCCCAGAAAGATGCAGTAATTGAACACATAAGTGCGATCTATCCATCTGCAAATACAGTTTTCCAAGAAAAAAGAAATGGCACTGGCGCAGCCGCAGCCCTGGCGTTGGCTGAATACAAAGGTAATGGCACGGTCTTGATTTTAGCCGCCGATACACCGTTGTTGACCACCCAAACTTTGCAGGAGTTTATTAATGCCCATCAGAGTGAGAAAAACAGCGCATCAGTATTAACTGCGCTGCTGCCAGATCCAACTGGATATGGGCGGATTATGAGAGGTGATGATGGTGTGATCACAAAAATTATTGAAGAAAAAGATGCGAGTGAATCAGAGAGAGATATTGATGAGATCAACACTGGCGTCTACCTATTTGAGTTACCAGTAATAAGAAATGTAATCAACCAACTGCGTAGTGATAACTCTCAAAAGGAGCTCTATCTGACCGATGTTATTGAGTTGATAAATAAAGCAGGAAATAGACCCTACGCAATACTCTCCAACGATTACACCGAAACTTTAGGAGTAAATGATCGCAGTCAGTTGGCTGAGTGCCAAGGGATTATGCGCGATCGAATTAATTACTTACACATGCAAAACGGAGTAAGCATCATTGATCCAACTACCACCTGGATAGATGCTGGGGTTGAGATTGACGAGGATGTACTTATTTACCCTGGAACTGTGATTACGGGTAAGACAAAAATAAACTCAGCAGCTGTAATTGGTCCCCGTACCACTTTAGATTCCTGCACAGTAGGTGAGGGGGCTAAGGTGGTTGAATCTCATTGCACCGATTCAAAGATTGGCAAAGGTGTAAAGATTGGGCCTTTCACCTATCTACGTAAGGGAAGTGTGTTAAAAGATGAGAGTAAAGCAGGCGCCTTTGTGGAGATTAAAAACTCAACTGTGGGACGAGGTTCAAAGGTTGCACATCTGTCATATGTGGGTGATGCTCAGATTGGTGATGAAAGCAATATTGGCGCTGCCACTGTCTTTGTTAATTACGATGGTGAAGAGAAGCATAAAACTAAGGTAGGTGATCATGTGCGAATTGGTAGTGACACAATGTTGGTAGCACCGGTAACAGTTGGTGATGGTGCCTATACCGCAGCCGGATCGGTAATAAATGAGGATGTGCCGCCAGGTGCGATCGGAATTGGCCGTGCCAAGCAGGTCAATATCTTGGGCTGGGTATTACGCAAGCGAGGAAATAGTAAATCAGCAGCGGCTGCAAAAAAAGCTGGTGCAAAAGAGTGATTAACCTCTAGTAGAGTTAAGCCAGATCCACCACAGCGAGGGGGAAGCTAAACTGAACGAAATTCGCTTAACCTCCGAAAAATCTCTGCGATTATTTACCGGTCGCGCCTATCCTGAGTTAGCCGATGCGGTTGCAGCAGAGCTTGGCATCCCAATCACTCCAACATCAGCTTATGACTTTGCCAATGGTGAAATCTTTATTAGATTTGAAGAAAGTGTGCGCGGCTCTGACGCATTTGTATTACAAAGCCATGCTGCCCCAATAAATAAGCAGATCATGGAGCAGCTAATTATGGTCGATGCACTCAAACGTGCATCTGCAAAACGAATTACGGTAGTACTTCCTTTTTATGGTTATGCCCGGCAAGATAAAAAACATCGAGGACGTGAACCAATTTCAGCAAGATTAATGGCAGATTTATTTAAGACTGCAGGGGCAGATCGTTTAATGTGTGTAGATCTTCACACCTCACAGATTCAAGGATTCTTTGATGGTCCAGTTGATCACCTCTTCGCACTGCCACTTTTGGCAAATTATGTTGGTAGCAAGGTCGATCGTAAAAACTTAGTTATTGTCTCACCAGACTCAGGTCGAGTAAGAGTGGCAGAGCGATGGAGTGAGATACTTGGTGGCTGCAGTATCGCCTTTATTCACAAAACTCGTGATCCAAAGGTGCCAAATGAGGCCACCACTGGCAAAGTAGTTGGTGATGTTAAGGGCATGACCTGCGTGGTGATTGATGACATGATTGATACTGCTGGAACAGTTACTAAAGCAGTTGATGCTTTAATTGAAGCTGGCGCAAAGGATGTAATTATTGCTGCTACCCACGCAGTTCTCTCTGGCCCTGCGATTGATAGATTAAAGAAATCAAGGGTCTCTGAGGTGGTAGTAACAAATACTCTGCCAATTGCGGAGGAGAATAGATTTGATAACCTAACCGTCTTATCTATCGCACCACTGCTTGCCCGTGCCATCAAAGAGGTTTTTGAGGATGGTTCAGTAACAAGTCTTTTTGATGGGCATAGCTAATACCCAGATTCAAATAAATAAACTTGCGCCCGTAGCTCAACTGGATAGAGCATCTGACTTCGGATCAGAAGGTTCGGGGTTCGAATCCCTGCGGGCGCACTTGAAGTACAAGCTTCTCTATATTCTGTACTCCCACTAACAGACTACCTTTGCCCCATGTCAAGAGCACTTCTAACCTCCTTTGTAATTTCTGGGCTGCTGTTAATACCTAGCTGTTCAAGTGCAGATGAAAAAGCGTGTGAGGTTGCCCAATAAGTCGTTGAAGATGATATGAGCAAGGCGGGAGAACTGCTGCTAAGTGCCAAAGATTTAGATAAAAACGGTTATGGTCTGCAAGCAAATGAGGTTGGAGGAGAGATTTTACGAAAATCAGAAAAACTAAACAGAGTAATTCTTAAGAACCAAAACTGCTTTACACCTGCGCAAGTAGGGCAAGCACAAGCATATATTGCAAGTATTAAATGATTTCTAAGTGCAGTATCAGTGGATTTCGGCAGGTAGACTTTTGTCATGAAAGCGATCATCGTTATATTGGCGATCTTAATAATACTTGTGCTTGCCAAAAATAGCTCAAGCAAAAGCAAATAGTTAAACAGTTCAAAGTATACGAAACTGAGTTTTTGCTCGCTAAGAACTAAAATTTAATTATTTGACCATCCAGTAATTGTTGATCAGGAACTCCTTTTAGGAAATGAACCTTCCCCAGGCCATAAGCTTTCCAAAAATCATCACCACTTCTTTTAACCAAAGCAGTTAACTCATCTATTCCAATTAATATCCCCCCTTGCGGTACATTCATTACTACCTTTGCCGCACTTTCTGGGATCCATCTAAAAAACTTATTAAAGTGGGGAATTACTCTTATATTTGGGATTAGATTTAATCCCTGCGTTGCATCCCCCTTGCTAACTCTAAAATTTGGAATATGTGATGATAAAACCATTGCGCCAGCACTACAACCTGCCAAAGAAGAACCTGTTTGCCAGTTTTCTAATATCGCAGACCAGACTCTGGTATTACTCAAAGTTTTGGCTAAATAATGTGGATCTCCACCAGATAAATAGATAAGTGCTGCGTTATTGATTTGATCTGCAAACTCTTGGTTGTTGGCATCATCTCTAGTGAAGATTGGCAGTAATACTGGCTCTGCGCCAATTGAATCAGCTGCCCTTTGCCCTAGATCTTGCCAATATTTAAGGCGAGCTTCACTTTCTTGGCCAGCAGCAGTTGGGATCTGAATATAAACTGGTTGCTTACCATTTTTAACACCATCATCAATTAAAGATCTTTCAAACTCTGACATTGCTGGTAAATACTCACCAGAGCCAACTAAGGCAAGGGATCCAATCATTGGGTTAACCTATCGATAAAGTACCTACTTATTTAAAAGATCTAATCCTTTGGTGTAAGCAAAGAGCTTTTATCCATTTAAACCGTATGGATCATCGGTATTTTTATTACGGGTTCTTAATCGAAGTTTATGGATCGGGCTATCAGTTTCGGCGTCATATAACTCAATCCGCTTACCAAAGATCAAATTTGCTAGCCAATCAAGAAATTTCATCTACTAACCATACTCAACTACCAAAGCTTTGCCCAGTGCTGATGAGTTTTGAGATAAGCCTTTGGTTAGAGATAAACAACAAGCACGGCAAAGTTAAAGGCGCTCATTGCCATATACAAAGCCCCTACAACTTTAAGTAGATCAGCTGAACTCTTAATTCCCTTACCTATTGGTGATAGTGATTTAATATCTTTTAAGACATCAATTACAGCAAGGCTATCTCTGATGGCGGCCACCATCGCAGTAACCGAGAAAACTCCACCGGAGGCAACTAAGCCAATCACAAATAGCTTTAGGGTTGAGTTGCTACTTTGATTGAGGTTTCCAGTTGCTGCTAGGGCTAAGACAGTAGAGAGTAATATCGTGGGAGCAAGTTGGGATTTAACCCGGATGCTTCGTTGTTGGTTCCAAATACTTATTAGCTCTTTTTCATTCATACTTCTAATCTACCATAAGATAATTGCCCAAAGCTGGTAGCAAAAGCAGCCAACCTTCGCCTTGATTTGTCCTTTTCTTTCCCTTTCGCTAACCTCTCCCCTGACACCGCGAGGGATTAAACCGTTATCGAGGGAGAAGAAAAAAGTGGCTGAGATTTCAATAAAGGGTGCACGCCGAACTGAGTTTGGCAAAGGTGCATCTCGTAGAGCACGCCGTGATGGCTTTATACCGGCGGTAATTTATGGTCATGGTGAGAAGCCACAACATGTTGCACTACCTTCACGTGAGCTTGGTGTTGCCTTAAAAACCTCAAACGTTTTGATTGATGTTGTATTAGATGATCACACAGAGTTAACACTTCCTAAATCTGTTAGCCGTGACCCATTAACTGGACTGCTTGAGCATATTGATTTAGTAATTGTCCGCCGTGGTGAGCGAGTTGTTGTCTCTGTTCCAGTACATACTGAAGGCAAGTATGACCAAGATGGAATTTTGGAGCATATTAATAACTCTATTGAGGTTGAAGTAGATGTAACTAATATCCCAGCCTTCTTAATGTTAAGCATGGAGGGCATGGTGGCTGGTGATTCAAGATATGCAGCCGATGTAGTAATTCCTGATGGTGTTAAGTTAATTAGCGATCCTAAGATGAGTGTGGTTCACCTTTCTGTTAAGGCTGTTGAGGAAGAGGTTGTGGTTGCTGCCCCTGTTGAGGGTGAAGCAGGTGCTGCCCCTGCTGCCGAAGGTGATGCTGCTGCAACAGCTGCTGCTCCTGCTGCTGCTGAGGCAGATAAGAAGGATGATAAGAAAGACAAGAAGAAGTAATTAAGGACTAGCCTTAACTTATGGCTGATCGCTGGTTGGTAATTGGCTTAGGAAATCCTGGCGCTGAGTATGAAAAGACTCGGCATAATATTGGCCAACTTGTCTTAGCTAATTTAGCCCATAATCAAAAATTCTCTGCCCATAAATCTCGCATGCAGATCTGTGAGGTTAGGTGTGGTGATCAGCGATTGGTTTTAGCCAAATCCCGTGGATTTATGAATGAAAGTGGTGGGCCAGTGAGATCTCTCGCTGATTTTTATAAGATTGAGATAAACAAAATTATTGCAATCCACGACGAGCTCGATCTGCCTTTTAACGCACTTCGAATAAAACAAGGCGGTGGGGATAATGGCCATAATGGCCTGAAATCATTAACTGATTCATTTTCTAGTGGGGATTACTATCGAATTCGTATGGGTATTGGCCGTCCAATCGGTGATCAAGATCCTGCAGATTTTGTGTTAAAACCCTTTAGTAAAGATGAGCGTGGCGATATTGATCAATTCATCCAAAAAGGCGCAGATGCAATCAGCTCTTTGGTGGTAAATGGTTTAGATCAGGCGCAGACAGCTTTTAACTCTTAAGCAACTTTGCTCTACCAGATTCAAGTCTTGCCACTGGCACTCTAAATGGGGAGCAGGACTTAAAGCTGCAAGATTGGCACCTTTTCCACCAAGCAAATCAGATTTACTTTTATCGCCAAAAGTAAAGGGATAGATAAATTGTTTAGCCAAAATGACCCCTGCCTAAAACTTTGTAAATCCTACTCACCCAGTATTACGCAAACCTGCTGCAACACCATTTATGGTTAGAAGTAGCGCCCGAGCCAGCAGTGGGTCCACCTCTTTTTGAGTGCGCACCCGCTTGAGTAAGGATATTTGTAGCAATTGAATAGGGGCAAGATAGGTATCTCTTACCTGCAAAGTTCTTGCCAAAATTGGCTGATTACCTAAAATCTCACTCTTTTTACTTAACAATAAAATCTCACTGACAGTTAATTCAAACTCAGCTTTTATTTGATCAAATATTCTATGCAGTGATGGATCAACTAAAGCTTGCACATACCGCTGGGCAATGACTAAATCTGTCTTTGCAATAGTCATCTCAACATTACTTATAAATGTGCGAAAGAAGTGCCATTGGGTAAATAAGGTATGTAATAAATCTGATTTACCCGCCAATCTTGCAGCTTTAAGTCCTGATCCCACGCCATACCAACCTGGAACAATTTGCCGAGATTGTGTCCAGCCAAATACCCAAGGAATTGCTCTAAGTGATTCCAGATCAGCAGCTGAATCTGGTCTGCGTGATGGCCGAGAGCCTAGGTACATATTTCCTAATTGCTCCACCGGAGTTGAGGTATAAAAATACGCCGGCAGATCTACATCTTCCATCAGAGCTCGGTATACCTTAAATGCATTATCACTAATTAAATTCATACATTCACTCCAGCTATTTAGATCACCGGAGGATTGTCTTGGCTTTCTATTTAATACTGTCGCCTCAAGGGCTGCGGCTAGAGTTAACTCAAGATTTTCTTTTGCCAAGGATGGTAAGCCAAATTTATCTGAGATCACCTCACCTTGTTCAGTCATTTTTATTTGACCATCAATTGATCCCCAAGGCAAAGCAATCAGTGCGTCATATGTAGGACCGCCACCCCTACCAACTGATCCACCTCGGCCGTGAAATAATCGCAACTTAACACCATGTTTTATGGCAACATCTCGTAATTTGCGCTGTGCCTTATGAATCTCCCATTGGCTAGTAGTTATGCCAGCATCTTTATTTGAATCCGAGTAACCAAGCATTACCTCCTGCACTTGACCACGCAGTGAAATAATCATTCGGTAACTCTTATTACTTAGTAGTTCATCTAGTATCTTGTCGGCATTTCGCAGCTCAGTAACTGTTTCAAGCAGGGGCACAAAGCCGATTTTGGCAAATTTCTTATCCCCTGAAAGTGAAATTAAGCCAGCAACCTTTGCTATCAATACCGCTGCCATAACATCATCTGCTGATTTGACCATGGAGATTATGTAGCTCTCAATTACCTCTGCGCCAAACTGCTCAATTAATTGATCTATTGCTAGAAATGTCTGTAAACACTTACTGCTAGTTGCGTCCAGCTCCTTTGTGCTTGGGTTTAGCGCATCAAGTATTTTTTCATTAATTGTTTTTGCATCATCGCTGCCAAACAACCTTTTTACCAACTGCCGGTGAACCTGGGAGTGTTCTCTAATATCCATTGTGGCATGGGTTAATCCAAAGGCATTAATTGACCTGATTATCCGTTCAAGTAGGCCATTGCCAATTAATTCACCATTATTTGCCAGTAATGAGTTTCGCATAATTTCAAAATCACTAATTAGCTCTGCGCTATCTTTGTAATCTCTGCCTGGAAAATGCGGCAATCCTGCTGCATGCCGGGCTCTAGTTAATATTAATTTATGTCCAATTGCAGTTGCCTTTAATCGATAAGGCTCCTCCACATTGATGCGTCGATATCGCTCTTCAATCTCTGGAAGATTTTTTAGATCTTGTGCAACTGAATCCGTAAGTTCAGGTGATACACCAACTAATTTTGTGGAGATTGAAAGTGCTTGTCGCAACTGATCAAGGTGTCGGGATAGGGTTCTAGTGAAGTGAGCGTTTTGTAATAGTACCGTCTCCTTTGTTACCTCAGCTGTAATATTTGGGTTGCCATCTCGATCCCCACCAATCCAGGTGCCAAACCTTAAGGGCCGAGCAGAAAGTGAGAGCTCTACACCTAATCTTTTTATCTCACGTGCAAACTCTGCCAGCACCTCAGGAACAGTTTCATAAAGCAGCTCATCTAGATAGTAAATCGAGTTAACCGCTTCATCTAATGGCTCTGGCCTGCCTAAACGCAACTCATCTGTTTGCCAAAGTAAATCAATACTCTCTGCCAGGCGATCACTCTTTAATTGGCTATCAGCTTGGGTGAGTAATTGCGCAATCGTGGTCATCTTGCTTAATACCGAACGCCTTGCCGCCTCAGTTGGATGGGCGGTGAAAACTGGTCTAACTGAAAAATTCTCTAGCCAACTTTGTAGATCCTTAGTTGTGAAATCCTTACTACTCTCTTGAGCTTTCAATATGTTGCTAACCGCCTTGCCCAGCCAGCCCTCACCTTTGGTGTGGCTGTTGGCTATATCTTTAGCGCGGTTAACCTGTTCGGCAACATTTGCTAGATTAAAAAAGGTACTAAACGCTCGTACCAAAGAGATAGTTTGTGAGTCAGTTAATTTATTTAATATTTCATCTTGCTGACCTTGTCGCACTGAAAGCCGAACTGATTCAACCAATGCCAGCAACTCTTCACCTTCTTGCCTAGCTAAGGTTTGACCTAATAGATCTGCCAATCTGCGGACATCATTACGTAAATCAGTGTTATCGGCGGCAGCACTCATGGCGTAATCATTACAGGTTTACTTATTTTCAGGCGCACCTTTATGGCAAATACCCCAGCATTAGAGGTCGTAGAATTGGTCAGCTTGTTAACCCCCCTTCATTTATGAAGCGGGGGTAAACGGCGTTTGGTCGGTAAAAGTAATAAGGAGGGTGGCTATGAAAAACCTACTATCACTCCTTTCTGCGCCAATTAATAATTACTTAAACCAACCTGGTGATTTAGTAGCACCAGCGGCAGCACACTCACTTATTTTTACTAATTTAAAGCCACCAGTTTTATTGGTGACAACCTCAACGAGGGCGGCGCAAGAGTTAGCAAATGAGATCATCGCATTTGAGGGTTTTGACTCTGTGGTGAATTTTCCAGCTTGGGAGACATTGCCGCACGAGCGGCTTAGTCCAAAAAGTGACACCGTAACAATGAGATTTAAAGCGTTGAACAAAATAAAAAATCAAGAGTGCAAGTTTATTATTTGTTCAATCAGGGCGTTACTACAACCAATTATTGCTAATGATCTAGCAAAATCACAAATTGAAGTTTATAAAGGTGCCAGTATGGCTATGGCAGATCTAATTGCTAACTTAAGTGAGCTTGGTTTCACACGATCTGATCTAGTTGAACGTCGCGGTGATTTTGCAGTCCGTGGTGGCATTCTAGATTTATTCCCAGCAGACCAAGAGCATCCAATTCGTATTGATTTTTTTGGTGATGAGATTGATGAGATCTCATACTTCACCGTGTCAGATCAAAGATCATTAGAAAAAATACCTACCAAGATCATCATCTATCCTTGTCGAGAATTATTAATTGATGATCGGGTGAAGGAAAGAGCAAAAAAGTTAGCTGAAAAATTTCCTCAAATAAGCCAGTACACCGACAAGTTAATTGCTGGCATCACCTTTGAGGGCATGGAATCACTTGCCGCTGGGGTAGTGGATGATTTCAAATCTATCTTGGATTATCTGCCCGTTGGTTGCCAAATATTTTTGATCGATGAGCCAAGAATTAAATCTAGAGCGAAGGATCTAATTAAAACTAATGCAGAATTTTTATCTGCCGCCTGGTCAAATTTGGCTTGGTCGCAGGAGATAAAAATAGAAACCCCAATTGATTTAAGTAAGGAGCTAGGAAAAGGCGGCTTTTATGAGTTGGATCAAATTAAAGAATTGGCCGATAAATATCACTTTAATCTTCGAAAACTAAATCTTTACGCTTCCAATCCAGATGATATTGCACTTGATTTTCTAGTAGAACTTACTACCTACGGTAATAAGTATGAGGTAGCTGTTGATGATATTAAGCAATGGCATAGTGATAAGTATCAAGTAATCTTTACATCATCGGCAAATGGCACCTTGAAGAGATTTTCTGAATTATTAAGTAGCGCTGATTTACCAAATCAAATAATTAGTAGTGATCAGGTGGTAAAAAGTGGTCAACTAATTACTTTAATTAGATCTGATATTAAGCATGGATTTATCAGTGAAGAGTTTAAAATCGCAGTGATCACCGATAAAGATATTTCAGGTCAGCGTTCTGCTGATAAAGATTTAGCCCGACTGCCCTCTCGGCGTAAAAAGGCGATAGATCCACTACAGCTTAAGGCAGATGAGTATGTGGTGCATGAGCAGCATGGGGTTGGTAAATACTTAGAGTTAATAACTAGATCAATTGGTGGGATCTCCCGTGAGTACTTAGTCATTGAGTACGCCGCTTCAAAGCGTGGCTTGCCAGCAGATAAATTATTTGTTCCTACCGATACCTTAGAACAGGTAACAAAGTATGTTGGTGGTGAAGCACCCACTCTTCATCGCATTGGTGGCGCAGATTGGCAAAACAGTAAACGGCGCGCACGAAAGGCAATCAAACAAATAGCAGCAGAGTTAATAAGGCTTTATGCCGCCAGGATGAGCTCTCCCGGCTTTGCATTCTCAGCTGATACCACCTGGCAAAAAGAGCTAGAGGATAATTTTGTATTTGTAGAGACCATTGATCAGCAAGCAACAATTGATGAGGTTAAGCGGGATATGGAAAAACCAAATCCAATGGATCGAATTGTTTGTGGTGATGTGGGGTACGGAAAAACTGAAATTGCAGTAAGGGCAGCTTTTAAAGCCATCCAAGATGGCAAACAGGTTGCAATATTGGTACCAACTACATTACTTGTGCAACAACACATGAATACATTTTCAGATCGCTACGCCGGCTTCCCGGTAAAAATTGCCGCGCTCTCCCGGTTTAACACAGCAGCAGAGAGTAAAAAGGTTATTGAAGGTATCAAATCTGGAGTAGTTGATGTAGTAATTGGCACCCACCGGCTCTTATCAAAAGATGTTGAGTTTGCAAACTTGGGATTGCTAGTCATTGATGAAGAGCAGCGCTTTGGTGTGGAGCACAAAGAGGAGCTTAAGAAAGCTAGAACAAATGTAGATGTATTAGGGATGTCAGCAACGCCTATTCCTAGAACTTTAGAGATGGCAATTACTGGAATTATAGAGATGTCGAATATCACCACTCCACCGGAAGAGCGCCATCCAGTTTTAACCTACGTTGGTGCCTTTGATGAAAAACAGGTTAGTGCTGCAATTAATCGTGAGTTATTACGGGATGGTCAGATTTTTTATATTCACAACCGAGTTGAAAGCATTGAAGCGGTTGCTGAGCGAATTAAAAAATTAATACCGGGGATAAAAATCGGAATTGCGCATGGTCAGATGAATGAGCGGGTATTGGAAGAGGTAATTATTGCCTTTTGGACCAGGCAATTTGATTTACTGCTTTGTACAACCATTATAGAAAGTGGAATTGATATTCCAAATGCCAATACCTTAATTGTGGATCGATCAGATTTATTTGGTCTCTCCCAACTTCATCAATTGCGTGGCCGAGTGGGCAGAAGTAGTGAACGGGCATACGCCTACTTTTTCTATCCCACCGATAAACCAATTACCCAGTTAGCCCATGATCGATTAACCACAATTGCGACAAATACTGATCTAGGAGCCGGTATGGCGGTGGCGTTAAAAGATTTAGAGATAAGAGGTGCTGGGAATCTATTAGGTGGTGAACAATCAGGTCATATCGCAGAGGTTGGCTTTGATCTATATATGCGCATGGTGGCGGATGCTGTTGATGAGTTTAAGAGTGATTACTTTGTACAGAAGCCAAAAAATATTGATTGCAAAGTGGAGTTACCGGTAAATGCTCACCTACCAGTTGAGTACATCGAATCAGAGCGATTACGACTAGATCTTTATCGCCGAATTGCTGAAGCGCAAAGTGATGAGGTGATTGCTGAGATCAAAGCTGAAATGTTAGATCGCTTTGGGGATCTACCATCAGCAGCGCAAGAGTTACTTAAAGTGGCAGCGCTTAGATTATTTGCTAAATCATTAGGAATTACTGATATTGCTATCGCTGGTAAACACTTGCGACTTACACCCATCACACTGGCCGAGTCTGCGCAGATAAGATTAAGTAGGCTTTATCCTGGCTCAATTTATAAGATGAGTAGCTCCACCCTTTTAGTCGCAAGAGTCACTGCGCCTAATTGGATAGAAGGTGGTGAGGTAGGGGATACTTCAATCCTTGCGTGGGTCGACTCAGTTCTACGTAATTTTATTCAGCCGATAGTAGAAAAATGAGGATGCAATTGCTTAAGCGGATATTTACACCATTAATAGCGGTATTACTTCTCACCGGCTGCGCCAGTATGAGCTCTGGTGTAAGTATTGGCGATACTGCTTTTTCTGGCCAACAGATCCAAAAAGTTGTAGATGAAATATTAGCTGCCCGTAAAAACATTGACACTACTCAGATGCAATTATCTCAAGGCCCAGAGCTCCTTCGAGATCAAGCACAGTTCCTTATTGTGACTGCTTTATTAGATCAGATTGCTAAAGAGAAAAATATTGTGGTTACTAAAGCAGATGTGGCAGCCCGACGAGCAGAGGTAGTAACTAATGTTGGTGGTGAGAGTGAGCTGCCAACCGCTTTGGTGGGGGCAAATCTTGCGCAATCAAATCTTGACGCCTATCTTAAGGTCTTAATTATTTCAGAGCGATTGGATACATATTTTATTAACTCCGGTACGCCACAGGCGCAGGCACCAGAATTAGTGGCAAAAGCAGTTACAGATATTGCTAACAAACTAGGTGTTGAGGTCAATCCAAAGTATGGCAAGTGGAATCCAACTAACGCCTCTATTGATGCAAGTGATGCAACTGATGGCGCAGTAACCCAACTTCCTTAGATAAATATGAGTTCTGAACTCCTGCGGCTTCGTGAGGTAATGGACAAACTTCGATCCCCGGGTGGATGTCCATGGGATGCCCAGCAAGATCACACATCCCTTCTTAAATACTTATTAGAAGAGTCTTATGAGTTTATTGAGTCAGTTGAAAATAATGATAAAGATGCAATGCAGGAGGAGCTGGGCGACTTGCTATTGCAGGTTTACTTTCACTCCCGAATGGCTGAGGAGGATGCGAAGCAGCCATTTAATATTGAAGATGTAGCGAAGTCGGTGACAGATAAGTTACTTAGAAGACACCCACATGTATTTGCTGGCCAATCTGTTAGCGGCAGTGAAGAGGTACTAGAAAATTGGGAAAAGCAAAAAGCTGCTGAAAAAGGTCGAAGCTCAGCAATTGATGGTGTGCCACTGGCCCAACCGGCATTGCCATTAGCGACTAAGTTAATTTATCGATTAAATAAATTAAATTATGAGCTACCTATTTCTGAGCCAATCAAACTTCCAGCTGATATCGATCAGGATCAATTTGGTGAGATACTTCTTGGTTTAATCACTCAAGCTGTTGATAAAGGCTTAGATCCTGAGGCTGCACTTCGCACCGCCACTAAAGGCTTAATTACCCAGATTCAAGAGCATGAGTCAAGGTAGAATTACCTTTGTTGATTCAAATTTTAAACAAGTAGTTAGGGCAAATCAGTGTCACTCATTAAATCAATTACTGCGAGAGAGATCCTAGATTCTCGAGGAAACCCAACTGTTGAAGTAGAGGTCAGATTAGATGATAAGAGTATGGCGCGCGCAGCGGTGCCAAGTGGTGCCTCCACCGGTGCCTTTGAGGCGGCAGAGCTGCGAGATGGTGGCAAAAGATATTTAGGTAAAGGCGTTGAGGGCGCAGTAAAAAACATTGTTGAAAAAATCGCACCAGTTGTAGTTGGTTTAAATGCAGTAGATCAAAAGGTAATTGATGAGAAGATGATTGCTTTAGATGGTAGTAAAAATAAATCAAATCTAGGTGCTAATGCGATCTTGGGAGTATCTCTGGCAGTTGCCAGAGCGGCGGCAGCAAGTACTGGTCAATCTTTATTTAAATACTTAGGCAAAGCAGAGGCTAAGACATTGCCAGTTCCAATGATGAATATTTTAAATGGCGGTGCTCACGCCGATACTAATGTGGATATTCAAGAGTTTATGGTGGCGCCAATCGGTGCGCCAACTTTTAAAGAATCACTTCGTTGGGGCGCTGAGATTTATCACAGCTTGAAATCAGTACTTAAAAGTAAGGGCTTAGCAACAAGCATTGGTGATGAAGGTGGCTTTGCCCCAGATCTAGCAAGTAATCGAGCCGCACTTGATTTAATTTTGGAAGCAATTGAACTTGCCGGCTTTAAAGCAGGTAGTGATATTGGTTTGGCAATGGATGTTGCTGCTACGGAGTTTTTTGAAAACGGCAAGTATAAGTTTGAAGGCAAAGAGTTAACCGCAGAGCAGATGATCACTTACTACCGTGAGTTAGTCGCTGCTTATCCGCTGCTCTCAATTGAAGACCCATTAGATGAGGATGATTGGGATGGCTGGACGAATTTAACCGCGCAATTGGGGGATAAAATCCAGATTGTTGGTGATGATCTATTTGTGACAAACCCAGAGCGATTGCAGCGTGGAATTGAAAATAAGAGTGCAAATGCACTGCTGGTAAAAGTAAATCAGATTGGTACATTAAGTGAAACCATCGCTGCTGTCACCTTGGCGCACAATAATAATTTCAAATCAATGATGAGCCATCGCTCAGGTGAGACTGAAGATACAACTATTGCAGATTTAGCGGTTGCACTTAACTGTGGTCAGATTAAAACTGGAGCACCAGCAAGAAGTGAGCGGGTGGCAAAATACAATCAACTACTGCGAATTGAAGAGGAGTTGGCAACCGCTGCAGTTTATGCAGGGCGTACAGCCTTTCCTCGCTTTAAAAAATAGGTCAGCTCTATGGCCAACCGAAGATTTTTTGCAGCAGGGTTGATTGCAGCCTCTCGAAAATCAATTCAAGCGGGGCTTAAAAAACAGGGCTTATCAAATCGGGCGTTGATTGTGGGAATTGTTTTATTTGCACTTGCAGTCACACTCGCCCCGCCAATTCAACATTACTTTACCCAACGGGCGCAGATTAACTCCTTAAAAACCCAGTTGGCTGATAACAAAGCGATGTTAGAAAAAGCAGCTACTGAATTAGCACTGTGGGATGATCCTGATTATGTTGCAAAGCAAGCAAGAGTTAGATTGCATTTTGTTTTCCCAGGGGAGCGAAGATATATCGTGGTGGGAAATGATGAGGTGGTAGAAGATGATGTCACTAAAGTCTCTGAGCAACTACCAGTTGGTATTCCTTGGTATGCCAGATTAATCTCATCCGTTACCAGCACAAATGTAAATAAGTAAATGGTCAATCTAGAAATAACTGCTAAGAGTGAGCAGCCAACTGAAAAAGATTTGGAAACTATTACTGCGCAATTAGGTAGAAATCCCAGAGATGTCAGCGCAGTTGCCCACCGTTGCCCATGTGGGCAAGCAGATGTGGTGACTACACCACCTAGATTGGCAGATGGCACGCCATTTCCTACTTTTTATTACGCAACCTGTCCCAAACTTACTGGTGCAATCTCAACCTTGGAAAGTTCTGGATTAATGAATGAGATGAGTCAGCGCTTACAAAGTGATCTGAAGTTAGCGGGTGAGTATTTAGCCGCTCATGTTGATTATGAAGCGGCGAGGAAGGCACTTGCTGCAATACTCAAATTAGATGTCCCGGAGATTTCAGGAATTACCGCAGGTGGAATGCCAGATCGGGTCAAATGCCTGCACTCATTGGTTGCCCATTCATTAGCGGTGGGTAATGGTGTTAATCCATTAGGAGATGAGGCATTAGCTGCACTTGATCCCTGGTGGTTAAGTAAGCCATGTTCGGTAATTGAGAATTTAATTAATGAGGAGCAATAAATGGCTCGAGTTGCGGCGATAGATTGCGGCACCAATTCAATTCGGTTATTAATTGCTGATATCACTGAAGGTAATTTTAAAGAGGTAGTACGAACGATGGAGATTGTTAGGTTGGGGCAAGGGGTAGATCAAACCAAAATGTTTTATCCAGATGCAATTGAAAGAACACTTATCGCAGTTGAAAAATTTACAAAACAAATTACTAACAAAGGTGTTGAAAAAATAAGATTTTGTGCCACAAGTGCTACTAGAGATGCCACAAATCGCGCAGTATTTACTGATGGTGTACGCAAAATATTAGGAGTGGAAGTTGAGGTAATTCCAGGGGATGAAGAGGCGAAGCTCTCTTATATTGGTGCTACTAAAGAGTTGCAACAAAGTGAAGCACCATTTTTAGTAGTTGATATTGGTGGCGGTTCAACTGAGTTTGTTTATGGTGATAAAAATGTTATTGCAGCAAAAAGTGTCAATATTGGTTGTGTGCGAATGAGTGAGCGGCATTTAAATACTCAACCGCCGACAATGGCACAAGTTGCACAAGCAATTGTTGATATTGATCTAGCAATAACACAAGCAGCTGCGGTTGTGCCGATTACTCAAGCAAAAACTTTAGTTGCAGTTGCTGGAACAGCCACCACAGTTGCTGCGGCAGCTTTGGAGTTAGATAAGTATGATCGGTATCTAATTCACCTTTCTAGAATTTCAGCACAATCAGTACATAAGGTGGCAGGCTTATTTCAATCCATGAATAGGCAAGAATTAGCAGCTATTGGATATATGCACCCAGGTAGGGTTGATGTAATAACAGCGGGTGCTTTAGTTTTGTCTAGGGTAATGGCAGCAACTGGGGTAAGTGAGTTTGTGGCATCAGAGTCAGATATTTTGGATGGGATTGCTTGGTCACTTGCAAAGTAGGCGAAGAATTAACTGGATTCACCGATTAAAAAAGACGGGTAGATTTACCCCTGAAGATTCGCCCCTGTAGCCCAACGGCAGAGGCATGCGACTTAAAATCGCACAAGTGTGGGTTCGACCCCCACCGGGGGCACGCTCAATTGGCGGGATCTTCAGCAAATTTTAAGCCAGAGTTAGCCGTTGGCGTTGGCTTAGGGAATTGGTAGTGATTAATATTTGTTAACTACCTAAGGCAGTAACCACCAACTGGTGGCCACTTTCTATAGAAGGAGAAGAATGAAGAGTTCAAACCCTGTACTGGGCAAGGCGTTTAATCAACCTGCAACTATGCAAGTTGATCAACTAGAGCAAAGTTATAACGCTCCAGCAGCCTCATCACTACGAACAGGTCGCATGACAATTGAAGATGTCGTTGCGAAAACCGGATTTTTATTTGGAATTTTACTTGTAGTTGGCGCAGTGGCATGGCGTGCAAATCTTGGCATGGGCGCGGTAATGCTTGGATTCCTCGGTGGGTTTGTATTGGCAATGATTATTTCCTTTAGCAAATCAATTAAGCCAGGTTTAGTTGTTGCATACGCAGCACTTGAAGGTTTAGCACTGGGAACTTTAAGTAGTTACTACGAAGCTTTTTACCCAGGAATCATCAGCCAAGCTGTAATTGGCACCATCGCAGCATTTGCTGGCGTGCTCGTTATGTATCGCAGTGGCAGATTACGTGCCACTCCACAATTTACTCGCGCAGTAATTGGCGCAGCGATTGGTTACTTTATACTTGGTTTAGTTTCACTTGTTGCATCATTTTTTGGTGTTGGCCAGGGGTATGGTTTCTATGGAGTATCTGGACTTGGATTACTACTTGCAGTTGCAGGTGTAGGACTTGCCAGCCTTTTCTTAGTACTTGATTTTGATCAAATTGAAAAAGGTGTTAACGCTGGAGTTCCTGAAAATCAATCATGGCGAGCAGCCTTTGGTTTGATGGTAACTGTGGTTTGGCTATACCTTGAAGTTTTGCGCCTGATCTCAATCTTGCGCGGAAACCGCTAAAAAGTATTACCCAACAGGGGCTGTGAGAAATCACAGCTCCTGTTTATTTTTGTCAGGAATTAAATCCTCTTTCATATGGGACATTCTGGTTTCGGGCAGAAATGTTGCTAATACAATGGCAATTATCCAAATACCTGCTGAAACTAAAAATGCTGTTTGGTAGCTATAAAGATCGGTTAATAAGCCCACAATAACTGGACCAAATATCATGCCGGCATCTCCTGCCATCTGCCAGGCTGCAATAACCTGTCCGCCCCGACCTCGAATAATGTCACCAACTACGCTGCCAGGTGCGGTGCCAACGTAGGCGCCACCTAAACCAAATAGCGCCATTGAAATAAAATAAAGCGCAGTATTGGTGGTAAATGCCAGCATTAATATTCCAAACAGCACAAATGCGCTACCAAATAACAACGCTGCTTTGCGTCCCTTTTGATCTGAGTACTTTCCTGCTTTTAACATAAATAAGCCCTGCACTAATGCGCCAATGGTTAAACCAAGCCCTGCAATCGCGGCGGTGGATTTTAATTCCTCAGTCACAAATAAGGGCAAGATAGATGATCTAAGGCCAAATAAAATCCAGTTGTTTATAAAGGCAAGCATTAAAGCTATTTGATATGGGCGTAATTTAAATGCCTGACTCAGCGTTGTTTGCCCAATCTGGCTTGTTGGCACGTTAACCTTTCTACCCAACCGCTTTTCACTTAAGAAAACTAAGGCAATGGTTCCAGCAATTGCCAAAGTAGTGGAGTAGACAAAGAATGGTGCACGAAGTGAAATTGTTGAAAGTATGCCGCCAAAAACAGGTCCAGTAATTCCACCTAGTAAAAATCCACCGTTATATAGTGATTGAGCACGGGCTCTAACATCATCGCTTACAGAGCGCATAAGCAGTGAACCAGCCGAAACTGAGAACATTGAGGAGCCAAGACCACCTAAAGATCTGAATGTAAGTAGTTGGCCATAGCTTTGCGACAATGCGGTGAGCAATGTAAAAAATGAAACCATAAATAAACCAAAGCCAAGAACTGCACGTTCACCAAATCGATCAACTAATTTTCCTGAAATTAAACCAGATGAAAAGCGCATTATTGCAAAACTTGAGATGATCAATCCAATTGCAGTTTTGTTAACTCCGAATGATGATGCAAAGATTGGAATTGCTGGAATTATTAATCCAAAACCAACGGCAACAAAAAAAGATACAGCCGAAAGGATAGAAACCTCTCGCGGTAGTTCTGCGAAAGGGTTTCTACCTAAGTTTTTGATTTTGATTTAACCTACCGCCTCACTTGCTGATTCAGCTTTTGCCGCGTGGTGGTCTGAGCTACTTTGCAGTGGCTTTTCTTTCAAGAAGAAAGCAAGTGCAAATCCAATAAAGGTAACTGGGGCTGCTGCCAAAAAGACCACCTGAAAAGTTTGAGCAAAGCTATGCAACACAGTGTCTCTAATTACTGGAGGCAGGGTAGTAATAATTGAGGTATTAGTGGTGATCAAATCTAACTTGGAAGAATCAAAGTTAGATAATGCTGCCGGATCACTGATCTGTAATTTTGCAAAGTTATCTTGCAAGTAATAGGCAATTCGATTACTTAAAATAGTTCCAAATATTGCCGTTCCAAAGGCGCCACCTAGAGATCTAAAGAAAGTATTGGAAGATGTTGCAATTCCCATATCTTGAAAGTCAACCGCATTTTGCAGAGCAATCACAATTGTCTGCATTGATAAACCAAGGCCAGCTCCAACTAAGACTGCATAGATTGAAAGAACTGCAAAAGAAGTGTCTTCATTTAGAGTGGACATGAGAACTAAGCCAATAGTCATGATCGCAGTTCCTAGAATTGGAAAAATCTTGTATTTACCAGTAGTAGAGATGCGTTTACCGCTAAATATAGACATTGAAACTATGCCAATCATCAACGGAATCAACTTTAATCCTGCTTCAGTTGCTGTATTTCCCTTAACAACTTGAAGGTATAGCGGCAGCATTACGATGGCACCAAACATGCCTGCACCAATAATGAAGCCAAGTGCTGAGGTTAAAGAAAATGTGTGATTTTTAAATAGTCTAAGAGGCAAGATTGGTTCTACCGCTCTTTTTTCTTGCCATAAAAATGCCAAAGTCAGAATTAATCCAGTAGAAATTACCATTAGCGTTCTTGAATCAGTCCAACCATCTTCTGGTCCATAAACTGAAATTGCAAGCAGTACAGAGCTAACTGCTAATACCAATAGCAATGCACCAAGGTAATCAATCTTGTGTTCGCGCTTTACCTTTGGAATATGTAATACAGCTGAGGTAATAATTAATGCCAAAATTCCAAATGGCAGGTTGATGTAGAAAATCCAGCGCCAACCAGTGATTCCTAAAATTGTGGCATGGTCGGAAAAGAATCCACCAAGTAGTGGACCAGCAACTGAGGAAAGACCCCAAACAGCGCCGAAGTAGCCTTGATACTTACCGCGCTCTCTTGGTGAGACGATGTCTCCAATAATTACGAAGGTCAATGCCATCAAACCACCAGCACCTAAGCCTTGCAGGGCGCGAGTAAAAATTAATTGGGTCATGTTTTGGGATGCCCCAGCTAAGAATGAGCCGATTAAGAAAGTAATAATTGCAAACTGAAATACTGGCCTGCGGCCATAAAGATCTGAAACTTTTCCATAAAGTGGTGTTGATGCGGTTGAAGTTAAAAGATAAGCAGTTACCACCCAGGTGTAGTGATTAAGCCCGTTGAAATCTTCAACAATATTCTTTAAAGCTGTTGAAACAATTGTTTGGTCTAAAGCCGCCAGCAGCATGCCGGTCATTAATCCGCTTAAAACAATTAAAATTTCTTTATGGCTTAGCGGTCCATCTTTCGGAGTATTTGCTTTGCTTGATTTAGGGTTATTTTTCGCCATAGTCATCGTTGTATATCCACCTTAAGTTGTCGGATTAAGCATAATTTATTTTCATGTTGCCTAAGGGGAATAGTTTACTCCGATTCTTTGTTAAGATCTAATATATGAAAGCAGTAATTGCGGAAAACTTAGTTAAAACCTATAACAAAGGCGCAGTCAAAGCATTAGATGGATTAAATCTTGATGTTGAAGAGGGCACAGTTCTTGGGGTACTTGGACCAAATGGCGCTGGGAAAACTACAACTGTAAGAATATTAGCAACCTTACTTTCACCAGATTCTGGCAATGCAACTGTTGCTGGAATTGATGTATTAAAACATCCCGACGAGGTTAGAAAATTGATTGGATTATCTGGTCAATATGCTGCAGTTGATGAGACTTTAACTGGCTGGGATAACTTAATTATGTTTGGCCGACTTTATCATCTATCCGCAAAGGCAACTAAACAACGTGCAATTGAATTGCTCGAGCAGTTTGCATTATCCGATGCGGCAAAGCGACCAATAAAAACCTATTCAGGTGGAATGCGGCGCAGATTAGATCTGGCTGCTTCATTAATTATCCGACCAAAAGTTTTATTTTTAGATGAGCCAACCACCGGACTTGACCCAAGAGGGCGACAAGATATGTGGGGTGTGATTGATGATTTAGTTAAGAGTGGGGTGACATTGTTATTAACCACGCAATATCTGGAAGAGGCAGATCACTTAGCTGATGAGATTGCAGTTATTGATCATGGAAAAGTGATTGCTCGGGGCACCTCTGATTCTTTAAAAAAGCAGGTGGGTGGTGAGCGGCTAGAGATAGTGGTAGAAAATGAGCACCTGGAGGTGGTTAAAGATATTGTTGCCAGAGTTAGTGGCAGTGCAATTAATATTGATGAGGGGCTACGCCAGGTATCAGCCCCAGTTACCACTGGCAGCAAGGCATTGATTGAAGCGGCAAAGATGTTGGATGAAAAGGGAATCCATCCATTAGATATTGGACTTAAGCGGCCATCATTAGATGATGTCTTTCTCTCCTTAACTGGACATGTGGCCGAGGAGAAAAAAGAAGAAGAGGTATTAGTTAATAAGGGTAGGAGACGGGGCAAATGATTAATTTCATCTCAGATGCAGCAGTAATTACGAAGCGCCAGTTATTACAACTCTCTCGGGTGCCAGAGTTACTTTTGTTTTCAACTATTCAGCCGATTATGTTTGTTTTGTTATTTAGATATGTATTTGGTGGCTCAATTGATACTGGTCAGCCAGGTGGATATGTGCAGTTACTTATGCCCGGCATATTTGTACAAACAGTTGCCTTCACTTTGGCAGGAACCGCAGTTGGCTTAGCTGCTGATATGCAAAAAGGATTAAT
>SHVD01000043.1 GCA_009691185.1 Candidatus Nanopelagicaceae bacterium
CTGTGGCAAGGGTGGTCTGCATAACCAAAGGTGCTTAACTTCCCCCCATGAGGGAAGATGATGTTTCACATGAAACAAGAGCGGCTGCGCCAACACCTGCTGGTGGGCGAGGGGCACCAGTTGGGGTGAGGCGGCTTAAAGAGCCGATGCTTGCCCCCTTAAAAACCCGCATTTTTACAGTTGCCAACCAAAAAGGCGGGGTAGGAAAAACCACAACTGCAGTAAATCTGGCCGCAGCCCTTTCAATGGGCGGGCTAAAAGTTTTAGTAATTGATTTAGATCCACAAGGAAATGCCTCAACCGCTTTTGGTCTTGATCGAGACAACCTGGCTGGAACCTATGATGTTTTAATTAATGATCTACCAATGGCGGAAGTGGTAGTAAAGGTTGCAAACTTTCCACATCTAGAAGCAATTGCGGCAAACTCTGATTTGGCCGGGGCTGAAATACAACTAGTTCCAGCGGTTGCTAGAGAGTTTAGATTACAAGCTGCGTTACAAAGTTTTTTAGCTGCTAAACAAAATGCTGGACGACGATTTGATTATGTATTTATTGACTGTCCACCTAGTTTGGGTTTGTTAACAATTAACGCGCTCGCAGCAGCTGATGAGGTATTGGTGCCAATTCAATGCGAGTACTACTCACTTGAGGGCCTTTCCTTATTACTTGAAACATTAAGTGAAGTGCAGAAGCGATTAAATCCTAAGATCACCTTAACCACCATAGTTTTAACTATGTTTGATAGCAGAACCAGGCTTGCAAATGATGTGGCAGATAATGTTAAAAAACATTTTCCAAATGAATTGATTAATACCCCAATACCAAGAGCGGTGCGGATCTCAGAAGCTCCATCTTTTGGACAAACCGTGATGACATATGACGCAGACTCACCTGGCGCACTTGCGTACTTGTCAGTGGCACGAGAGATCTCAAATCGAGGTGGTGCACCAATTAATACTAAAAACGAGAGTGCATGATGAGTGCTCGTAAAGGCGGTTTAGGTAGAGGATTAGATGCATTAATTCCCACCGCGGTAATGCCAACTGAGATAAAAACATCAACTGGGATAATTACCGCCAATCGAGATGAGATTGATTTAAACAATATCTCTGCTAATCCAAAACAACCAAGAACTGTATTTGATGAAGATCAATTAACAGAGCTTGCATTATCAATCAAAGAGGTCGGTTTATTACAGCCGCCAGTTGTTAGATCAATTGGAAATGGTAAGTATCAAATAATTATGGGCGAGCGCAGATTTCGCGCCGCCAAACTTGCTGGCCTAAAAAGTATCCCAGTAATAATTAGACAAACCAGTGATGATCAATTACTACGCGAGGCGTTGGTAGAAAATATTCACCGCAGTCAACTTAATCCACTTGAAGAGGGGGCTGCGTATCAACAATTATTAAATGATTTCAATTACACCCACGATGAGTTAGCAGTGAAATTAAGTAAATCCAGACCAGCTATTACTAACACCATGCGCCTACTTAATTTGCCGCCCACAGTGCAACGAAAGGTGGCAGCCGGTGTCATCTCAGCTGGACACGCTAGAGCGCTCCTATCACTAACAGATGAAAAAGAGATTGAAAATCTAGCCAATCGAATTGTGGCAGAGGGATTGACAGTTAGAGCGGTTGAGGAGATTGTGGCAACAGGGGGCGCGAAGGTGAAGAGTGGATCACTTCGCGGCGGCAAATTACTCTCACCAAAATTAAAAGAGATTTCAGATCAACTATCTGATTACCTAGACACTAGGGTGCATGTTGAGTTGGGAAAGAAAAAAGGCAAGATTGTGATTGAGTTTGCAACGGTGGAGGATTTAGAGCGGATTAATAAGGTAATTAAAGATTAATTAATCTGGCGAGTTTCCATCTCACTCTTTATTACCCCAGCCAAGGATTTAATTCCCTCAGTAATTCTTTCAACTGTTGGGTAGCAGTAGGAGATACGAAGTGACCAGGAGCCAAAACCATCTGCATAAAAGGCAGTCCCAGGCACATATGCAACCTTGGCAGCAATTGCCTTTGGCATAAGCGCGTTGGTATCAATCTCAGGTGGCAAGGTGATCCAAATATAAAAACCACCAGCTGGTTTAGTCCAGGTAGCATTTTTTGGAAAGTACTTATCTAGGGCAGAAAGGGCGGCATCTCTGCGTTCTTTATACAACTTTGCAAAACTTGTAATCTGATCTCGCCAAGGTTGATTTGCTAAGTAGTTAGAAATGACAAGTTGAGTAAAATTTGATGGGCAAAGAATTGATGATTCTGAGGCAATTACCATCTTATCCTTCAAAGATTGTGGCACTAATGCCCAACCAACCCGCAGACCTGGTGCGATAGTTTTAGAAAAAGTTCCTAAGTAAATAACATTTTCAGAATCACTTGCTCTCATCGCATTAGGGGATGGTTTATCAAAACCTAATAAGCCATATGGATTATCTTCAACAATAAAAATGCCCTCTTGTCGGCAGATATCTAATATCTCAGTACGTCGATCAGCTGGCAGTAATACCCCAGCTGGATTTTGGTAATTTGGAATTAAGTATAAAAACTTTATTTTGCGCCCAGCTGCCTTAATACTTTTAATTGCATCCGCAAGTGCTTGTGGAATTAAACCATCTTGATCCATATTGATATGAACCACCGATGTTTCATACTGTTTAAAGGTGCCAAGAGCGCCAACATAGGAAGGTGCTTCCACTAAAACCACATCACCTGGATCGATAAATATTCGAGAGATTAAATCAAGTGCTTGCTGGGAACCGGTAGTTATAACCACATCATCTGGGTGAGCCCTAATTCCCTCAAGTGCCATCACATCACATATTTGCTCCCGCAACCTGGGATGTCCCTGGCCATTTCCATACTGCAATGCCTCTGCGCCATTTTCACTAATTAGTTTTTCAGTAACTGAGGCCATCATCTGCATTGGTAAGGCGGAAAGATTTGGCATACCACCGGCGAGGGAGACAATCTCTGGCCGACTAGCTACGGCAAAAAGTGATCTGATCTCACTTGCTTGCATGCCAAGGGCTCGATGGGCAAAACGTTCTGGCAGATTCTCTGGTTCACCAGTGCGCACTCGCTCAAGTGAGTCGCTTTTAACAACTTTAAGTTTTCTACCGGAATCCATTAACCAAGTTTGCCATAAACAACCACATTAATAAAACTAGTTTCGAAGACCTGCTCTTCTTAGATCAGAGATCTTCAACGTACCGGTCTTGGCATCATCTTCTTGTGAGAGATAAAGCCGTTGGATCGCCACAATCATCGCTTCAGCCAGTGTGTCTCGAAAGGTTGGCGTAGCTAAGCGTTTTGCATCCTTTGGATTAGAAAGATATCCCAAATCAATTCGGACGGTTGGTGCTTGGGTTAAGCGAAGTAAGTCCCAACTTTTCGCATGGGTCCGACAGTTTAATAAATCAGTTCGGGCGCATATCTCTCGTTGCAATAAATTTGCAAACCGTGCACCGACTACAGAGCTTACCCCTTGGTCATCTCGACCATAATAATAAGTTGCTACCCCGTTGGCATTTTCATTTTTATAAGTATCAACCTTTAATGCAATTACTAAATCTGCATTTACTGAGTTGGCAACCTGGATTCGATCTTTTTCCAATGGTGAATTTTTAGCACTTCTAGTTAAAACAACATTAACCCCTAGCGCGATTAATCTTCCCTCTAATCTCTGGGCCAAATCAAAAACCACCTCAGCCTCAACTACGCCATTTTGGTTCTCACCAGTGAACTCACCACCCCAACTTGGATCTAACACAATTACTTTATTTGCTAACGCTGGTGATCGAACTGCATGCCTAACATTTTCTCGAAGCGCACTTGGTGCACCACCAGAGACAGTTTTAACTAATCGCATTAATGCAATCAAAGTCACTGGCCCACATTTGCCGTCGGCCAGAATACCAACAGATTTTTGAAACTCTTTTACCGCTACTTCAGTATTGGCACCATAAATGCCATCTACCTTGCCACAATTAAATCCCATTTGAATTAATCGATCTTGCAAATTACTAACATCATCCCCACGCATCACAATGGCTTGGTTAAATGACAAAATTCGATCACCAAGTTTAAACCTCGCCTCCTCCAACACTCTGGCAGTAATCTCATTTATTACCCCAGTTGCAGTCAACCCTCTAGCTTGTTGGAATGCTTTAATTCCTTGAGTAAATTTTTCATCAAAAACATCAGAGGGTGCGGTGAGAAAACCTAATCTGTTTAATGTATTAGCGAATAACCCAATCGTATCTGAACGATCTCCTAACTTTGGTTGATCGCTCATAAATTCTTAAGTAGTTTATTAAATATTACTTAATATAACTTTCAAGATCTTTAAGTAATGCAGGCTTTGGCTTAGCACCAATAATAGTTTTTACTACCTCACCATTAACAAATACATTCATAGTAGGGATGGATGAGATGCCATATTTCATCGCAATGGCGCCCTCTTCATCGGTATTTAACTTAACAATCTTTAACTTAGCACCGTACTCATTGGAGATCTCCTCCAAAATTGGGCCAACTGCTCGGCATGGCCCACACCACTCTGCCCAAAAATCTACCAATACTGGGGTTGCACTCTTTAAAACAACTGATTCAAAATCAGCGGTTGTTACCTTTGATGTTGCCATTTTTTCCCACCATTTCTCATCTTGTTAGTTATCTGCTTATCTTACTTTTAATTCTTTAAATCTTTAAAATTAATGCCCAGATAAAAACCGCTCTGCATCTAAAGCTGCCTCACAGCCGGTGCCAGCGGCGGTTATCGCTTGGCGGTAGGTAAAATCAACTAGATCACCACAGGCAAATACCCCAGGTATTTTAGTTTTGGTACTTCGCCCCTCAACCTGCACATATCCATCAGCATTTAAATCCACCTGGCCCACCAGCAACTCACTTCTAGGCAGGTGTCCAATTGCTACAAACAAGCCGGTGAAATCTTTAACCCCCCCTTGCCCAGTCACAGTGTTTTTTAATTTAAGGCCAGATACTTTTTCATCCCCTAATACATCAATTACTTCATGGTTAAACAAAAACTCAATCTTTGGATTTTTCTCTGCCCGCTCAATCATAATTTTTGACGCTCTAAATTTATCTCGGCGGTGTATTAAGACCACCTTGCTAGCAAATTTAGTTAGGAAATTTGCCTCCTCCATTGCTGAATCACCACCGCCAACAACTGCAATTACCTGATCTCTAAAAAAGAAACCATCACAGGTTGCACACCAAGAAACTCCCCGGCCAGATAAACGCTTTTCATTTGGCAAACCAATCTCTTTATACGCAGAGCCCATCGCTAGAATTACTGATTTAGCTTTTACAGTATTTCCAGAGCCATCTGTTAACTCTTTTATCTCACCAGTTAATTTCATCGAAACAATGTCATCGGTAATTATTTTGGCATCAAATCGCTCAACCTGCTTACGCATTGACTCCATCAACTCAGGTCCCATAACACCAGTGGCAAATCCTGGAAAGTTTTCCACCTCAGTGGTGTTCATTAACGCACCACCTGCAGTAACAGAACCTTCATAAATAATTGGCTTTAACTGTGCTCGGCCAGCATAAATTGCGGCGGTGTACCCAGCTGGACCAGAGCCAACAATTACCACCTGATTAACATCATTCACAGGATCAGCCTATTCCTTTCTCGCCTTAATCATTTTCATTAAGGATGTGACCTCGGGCATTTTGAACAACCTTAGGATGAATAGATACAAAACAGCCGATACCAAAACAACAAGTAATAGGTAGATTAAATTCCCACCAGGTATTTTATCTCTAATCGCCCAAGTGGGTGCCAAAGATATCGAAAAAATCAGTAATAATTTAATGTAGAAAACCATAATACTGAAAACCGGAAGATTAATTTGATGGCGCTTAATTAAGTAAAACGAAATAGCTGCGCCAATAAAATAATGAATAGTAAAGATCCCAGCTAAACTAACTGTTATCCATTTTGGCTCCAAGTACATCGCTACTGTAATCGATAAAATTACTGAAATAACATTCATAATTAGATTACCAATAACCTGTGATCGTAAGTTTTCAAAAGCATTTAGGCCGCGAAGTAAAACGAGATTAATACTTACTGGAATTAAACCTAATGCAAAGGCAGATAAGGTCAGACCCAGGTAATTTGCATCATCGGCTGAGATGCCAAAGTATAAAACCTTTGAGATAACCTCACCAAAAACTAAAAATAATAATGCTGCTGGCACGGTGAATATCCCAATTAATCTAATTGCCATATTCATTGCCGATGTAATCTCACTTTGTTTTTTATCAATAACTAAATTTGAAAGTCTTGGCAGAAGCGCAGTCACAATTGAAATTGTAATTATCGAGTGTGGCAGGATTAAAATTAAATAAGCATTTGCATAAGGTGTGTAGCCGACACCGGTAGCGATCCCATCAGCTGCTGATCTGACAGCGGCAGTAGTTGCAATATTTATAGTGACTAAGTAAGAAAGTTGAGAGATAAGCGCGTAAAGAAAACTCCAGCCGGCTAACTTGAAAGATTTAATAATCTGGGTATTTCGCCAATCAAATTTAAGTGAAAGATTTACACCACTTTTAATTATCACTGGAAAGAGAATTAATGCCTGAGCAAGATACCCAGCGGTTGTACCAAGACCAAGCCAGAGTAGATCATCACTCGTGATGCTTTCTACCGTTAAATCTGAGTTTTTTGCGAGTAAAAAAGTAAAGAGTGCAATTGCGATTAGATTATTAATTACCGGCGCCCACATCATTGGCCCAAACTTGCCTTTAGCATTAGCGATTTGGCCAAGGAGTGCGAATAAACCAAGGAAGAATATCTGTGGCAGACAATAACGCATCAAAGTCACAGTGATATCAAATTCGGCTCTACCTGAGTACTCAGGTGCGTAAATATTTACAATTTGTGGCGCAAGTAAGACTCCAACCGAGGTTAATAAAAATAAAAATGTGATGGTCAAAGTAAATAATCTTGAGATAAAGCCTGATCCACCATCAGAATCTCTAAGTGATCTAACAATCTGTGGAACAAAAACTGCAGTTAGTGCGCCACCAACTAATAAGTTATACAAAATGTTTGGCATGGTGTTTGCCACGTTGTAGGTATCACCTAGTAGAGCGGTGCCTAGCAATGCAACAAGAAGTAAGTTTCTAATTAAGCCAGTAATTCTAGAAAATACTGTTCCAGCTGCCATGACAGAGGAAGCACGAAGTAAGGATTCTTCCGACATTTACTTCCCCCGCCTAACTCTTCTAAGACTTTGCACTAGCGCTGCGATAAACAAAAGTACCGCAGCACCTGAAGTAATCCAAGTGGCGACTGGGCTGATTACTGAAAGTTTCAGATTTATATTTACTGGATAACCAACTGGCTTGTTCTGGGCATTGGTTAATTGCACCAGTAATCCAGATTCACCGCTGGCTAAAACCTGAACCGGTAAAAGTATTTGTTGTTTTGAGTTACCATCAATTTGAACCTCATCGACAGGTGTGATTGCCACCTTGCTATTTTGCACTCTAATGCTTAACTTTAATTTAACAGGTGAAATGAAATCATTAACAACAGTTATTGGCAGATCTTGCTCACTTGAGGTAATAGTGAATTTTGTTTTTGTAATCTTTAATTTACCGCGGATTTGGGTAATTGATCTATTAAAATCCTGCATAAAAATTACCAATTGATCATCTTTAATATCTGGATTTAATAGCTGCGATAATCGCAATTGGATATTTAATAACTCTTTTTGATCAACCACTGTGCCAATTAAATCTATCTGGCGCTGTGCGTACTTGATTAGATCTTGGTTCCTCTTATTTAATGCTTGCCTCTCACTGCTTAATTTAACCTCTTGGCCAACTGCTCTACCTAATAAGGATTCAAGCAATATCTCACCACTTGCCTGCAGGTAGATTAAACGCTCTTTTATTAACTGATCAACCCAATAACCAGAGGGGTTTCCATGGGTTAAGGCTGAGATTTTTTCATTCTTACTTATTTTAATAAACTGCATCAGCCATTCTTTGGCAATCTGTTGGCCGGCAGGAATCGTGCCATCTTTAATCCCATAACCATTACTCATCGCAACAATTTCAGAGATTGTGGCTGGATCTACCTGCCAACTTCTAAGATTTCGATTTAATGTATAAACCAACAACCCTAGCTCACCATTAGGTGCAAGCTTTAATGCGAGTTCATCATCAACAAAAACTCCATCAGATAACCTATGAGTTGTTTCGGAGATGGTTATTTCTTGAACCGCTTGTGCACTGGGAGTGATAAATATATTTGAAACTAAAATCGTAATTAAAAAAGTTAGTACTTTTATCACGGAGCCAAACGCCCTGATTTTGCAATTAATTTTCGCTCATCCGGGTAGGCAAGTTTGCTGACAATCTCATCGATTGGAAACCAAGCCACGTCATCAACCTCGGTTACCTGCGGAGCTAATTTGCCGCCAGTTTCAGTAAACAAAAAATGATGGACAGTTTTATGAATTCTTTTGCCACTTGCCATAAACCAAAAATCAATTACACCTAACGACCTGGTGATCTCACTTTTAATTCCTGTCTCCTCCGCCACCTCACGGACTGCAGCCTCCTCCGGTGATTCACCAACCTCGATATGTCCTTTAGGAAGTGACCAAAGCAATCTTTCATGGGATGCATCCTTTGGATCTAATCTGCCAATTAACAATCCTTTGGTGCCGCTTTTATCGACTACTAAGCCGCCAGCGCTAACCTCATCAACTCGCTTGGTATATTTATTTTTGGCAGAATTTTTCCCACCCTGATTACCTTTGTAATTTTTGCCTTTACCTGAATTATGTTTTTTAGCGGGCTTACCAGAACCACTATTTTGCGCACCCTTACGGGTACTGCTTAAATCCTGATTGCCACCCGCATTTTCTGCCGGGGTCATACCGCAAGGATACTGCCTACAAACCCCAGCCCACCCACCTATCTGCGCCTTCGCCTTAACCCGCTCTGCTCTAACCTAGTACCATCGTGAAAACACCAATTTCTGCTGCCGCCCAAATTGCGATCGCAACCCTTACTAAACAAGCACCAGCAGCAAAAGATCTAGCTGCACTTTTTAAGCAAGCAGGATTTCAATTAGCTTTGGTTGGCGGTCCAGTAAGAGATGCCATATTAGGCAGGCTTGGCAATGATTTAGATTTCACAACAGATGCGCACCCAAAAGAGTGTGAAAAGATTTTAAATAAATGGGCAGATTCAGTTTGGGATATTGGTGCCGCCTTCGGCACAGTCGCTGGTAAAAAAGGTGAGATAACTGTTGAGGTAACAACATATCGAAGTGAAAGTTATGCCCCTGATTCACGCAAACCAAATGTTGAGTTTGGTAAAAATATCGAAGGTGATTTAGCTAGACGAGATTTTACAATTAATGCAATGGCACTTGAGTTAACAACTATAGAACCCTTATTTATTGATCCATTTAATGGTGTGGGTGATCTACAAAATAAAATAATAAAGACTCCAGGAAAGGCTGAGGACTCATTTAGTGATGACCCATTACGAATGATGCGGGCAGCAAGATTTATGAGTCAACTTAATTTCACACCAGAGGCAACTTTGATAGCTGCTATAAAAAGCATGGCCTCTCGGCTAGAAATTATTTCAGCAGAGCGAATGAGGGATGAGTTTATAAAATTAATTATGGGTGATAACCCAAGAGCGGGCTTAACTTTATTGGTGGAAACTGGTCTAGCAGATTATTTTCTACCAGAGTTACCCAAGTTAAAACTTGAGATAGATGAGCACCATCACCATAAAGATGTTTATGAACACTCATTAACAGTTTTAGAGCAAGCAATTGCATTAGAAGCTCGCCTCGGTGGAGCTAATTTAACCTTACGGCTTACTGCACTGCTGCATGATATTGGCAAGCCAAAAACTCGAGCGCTGCTGCCAGATGGCGGAGTTTCATTTCACCATCATGAGGTAGTGGGAGCCGGAATGTGCAAGGAGCGGATGAAAAAACTGCGGTTTGATAATCATATTATTAATGATGTTTCTAAACTGATTTCACTTCATCTGCGCTTTCATGGGTATGGCAATGGCGAGTGGACTGATTCTGCTGTTCGTAGGTATGTAAGAGATGCTGGTGAATTACTTACCCACCTTCACTTATTAACTAGAGCTGATTGCACCACTCGCAATAAAAAGAAGGCGGATGGTTTGGCTAAAACCTATGATCAATTAGAGCAGCGGGTAGAGCAACTAATGGAGCAAGAGGAGTTAGATAAAATTCGTCCAGATTTATCGGGGGATGAAATAATGAAAGTATTAGATATCAAACCCTCACCTGCTGTTGGCAAAGCATATGAATTTTTGCTTGAACTTCGACTAGAGCACGGCCCACTAGGGCAAGAGCGAGCTAAGGATGAGTTGCTTAATTGGTGGAAGAAGCAAAA
>SHVD01000044.1 GCA_009691185.1 Candidatus Nanopelagicaceae bacterium
TCCACGGCCGGTATATCGCTTGGCAAGTGAGACTACCAACCGAAGGTTTGCCTCCAGTAGATGGTTCTTATCTCGTTTACCGTTGAGAATAATTTGTTGTAGCTCACGCTTTAACTTCTTATCCATCTTCTTGTCTTTAGCAATTTTTTCCTCGGCAAACAAACCAGCCTCAACTGATTGCGCAAGGGAAACCTCTAGCTCGGCATTTAATAGTGGTACTCGGCCAATTAGTTTTAAGTAATCCTTTACTGGATCTGCAGTAGCACCTGCGGTTAATACAGTTTGTGGTGGGGCATCATCCTCTTCGGAGTCTTTGAGTACAAAAGAGTTAGCCTCATTTTGTGACTCATCAGCAACATTTACTACCCTAATCTCAGAGACACCCTCCTCGGTTGCACCCTCCTCTTTCTCATCAACTAACTTCTCTAAATCCTCTAACTCAACCTCTTCTAACACATCCTCTTCGCCATCACTTTTTACCTTAGTTACTTTTTCAGCTTTGCCTGCAGCGGTGGGTTTAGGCGCCACTGGTATGAATAATGCCAACTCACTTTTCTTAAGCATTCGATAAGGTGATAAACCAAGCTTTCTAAGTTTTTCAACCTGCTTGGGTACACTGACCTCTAACTCACGTGCGATTAAAACTAAATCCTGATCAGCTTTTTTTGAGATCCGATAAATATTACTAATTCCCCGAGAGCTAACCTCAACCATCACAGATTTCTGTTGATTAACTAAATCTCTTACCTTAAGAATCATCCCTACATCTTTGGCATCTAAAACTGCCTTCTGTGGAATTTTTACAACTTTTTTACCTGGCTTTACTTTTTTTGTTACAACTTTCTTAACTAAACTCTTTTTTTTCACAGGCTTTTGCTTACTCTTTCCGCCTTTGCCGCCTTTTTTGGGCGCACGAGATAAAGCCACAATTCATCCTTTGTTTTTGAGTCGTATACTTTTGCGATTTTTTCTAACCGCTGCGACCCTTGGCTATATTATAAATTGTCCACAGGGGTAAATGCACATCCAAATTGATTATTTTGAGATATTTTGCAGATTGAGCGTATTTCTGATGACATCTCCAACCGATTCGACCTCAATTAAGAAGCCGTCATGGCCAAAAGGTGAGGCGATAGTGTGAAGTGTGGTCACATCCGGGGCCAACTCTTTGATCTCCTGCTGCAGGCGGGGTGGAAATAGCCGATCGGTATCGATCGAGACAACATGGATTGGCACCTTTATCTTTGCTAAGGCAGCTGCCACCCCACCCCGATCTCGACCAACATCATGGGAGTTCATCGCCTCAGTTAATGAAATATAGGTATTAGCATCAAATCTCTTGGAAAGTTTTTTGGCTTGGTGATCTAAATATGATTCAACTGCGTATCGGCCAGTTTCATCTCCTTGCAGCTCACGACCAAATCTGACATCCATCTCAGACTCAGTTCGATAGGTTAAATGTGCAATTCGTCTGGCAATTCCCATTCCCTCAATTGGGCCAATACTTTGTTGGTAGTAATCACCATTATTAAAGTTTGGATCACTCTTTATTGCCCGCAACTGAATTGAAGCTGCGCCAATTTGATCCCCAGTTGCCACCGCTGATGAGCCAATTGTGCAGATAGCACCAATTAATTGCGGGTAATCAATCGCCCACTCCAGGCTGCGCATACCACCTAGGGATGGACCAACTGATAATTGATATTTATTTACACCTATTTTTTTAGTAAATGCCAACTCCGCTGCCACCATATCTCTGATGGTTAGTAAGGGAAATCTAGATCCCCATCTTTCACCATCTGCTGCAATAGATGATGGACCAGTAGATCCCTGGCAGCCACCAATAACATTTGGACAAACCACAAAGTACCTATCACTATCAAATGGCAAACCAGATCCGACCATCTGTGGCCACCAACCGTTGACATCAGCCCAGCCGGTTAATGCGTGATTTACCAATATTGCATTATCACCTGCTGAGTTTAATTTTCCCCAACTTTGATAAGCAATTACTACATCTGGCAAGAGCTGCCCAGACTCCAGAGTTAGATCCCCAATTTTTATGAATTGGCGAGCACCGGGGTCATGGTATTCAAGCCATGCCCCGGTAACTGCTGGGTTAACACCACTCATATTACTTTTAATTGCTTTTATTATTTGGCAGCAGCAAATGCTTTTTCAAGATCAGCTTGAATATCTTTGATATTTTCAATACCAACCGATAAACGAACTAATCCTGGGGTAACACCTGCAGTTAATTGCTCTGCTGGTGTTAATTGTGAATGAGTAGTAGAGGCTGGGTGAATTGCTAAGCTTCTAACATCTCCAATGTTTGCCACATGTGAGTGCAGATTTAGCCCCTCAATAAACTTCTTACCAGCTTCAATTCCACCTTTAATTTCAAAGGATAGAACAGAGCTACTGCCCTTAGGACAATACTTGTTAGCTAACTTATTCCACTTTGATGATGGCAAAGATGCATAGTTAACCTTTTCAACCTGAGGGTGCTTCTCAAGCCATGTTGAAACATGTTTTGCATTTTCAATATGGCGCTCCATGCGAAGTGATAATGTCTCAATGCCATGGGCAAGTAGCCAGGCATTAAATGGTGATACTGCAGCTCCGATATCGCGAAGAAGTTGTAATCTGATCTTAAAGATATAAGAAAGGTTTGCACCAAAAGCTGAACCAACACCTAGTGCTTGGGCGTAAACAAGACCATGATATGACTGATCAGGCTCATTAAATCCCTTAAACCGCTCTGGATATTTAGCATAATCAAACCTTCCAGAGTCAACAATTGCTCCTACGATCGCATTTCCATGACCGGATAGGAACTTAGTTGCTGAGTGCACAACCACATCAGCACCCCATTCCAAAGGCTTAATTAGATATGGCGTAGCAACGGTGTTATCAACTATCAGTGGGGCACCAAATTCATGAGCAATTTTTGCTACACCCTCGATATCTAATACATCATTTTTTGGATTAGCAATCGTCTCACCAAAAAATGCTTTGGTATTTGGCTTTATTGCTTTGCGCCAAGAATCTAAATCATCTGGATTCTCTACGAAAGTAACCTCAATGCCATATTTTGGCAATGTGTAATGAAATAAGTTGTAAGTACCGCCGTATAGTGAAGGTGATGAAACCACATGATCACCGGCTTGAGCCACATTCATAATTGAATATGCGGTTGCAGCAGATCCTGAGGAGACAAGTAGAGCAGCTACGCCGCCTTCTAGTGCAGCAATTCTCTGCTCAACCACATCCTGTGTTGGATTCATGATGCGGGTGTAGATATTTCCCATTTCTGCTAAACCAAACAGATCAGCGGCATGTTTGGTATCGCGGAACTGATATGCAGTTGTTTGATAAAGCGGAAGTGCGCGTGCCCCAGTTGTTGGATCTGCAACTTGACCAGCATGGACTTGTTGGGTTTCAAATGAGTATGACAATGTAGCCTCCTAATTTAAGGTGGCGATAAAAAATTATTAGGGTTATCCCCTAAATCTTTTTAGCGAACCACTCTTGCCGATGGCACCTTGCTATCGACCTGGTCTTCACCCGGAGCACCCCACCGTGGTGGAGGGTTGCCGCTTAGTTAGCCGGGGCTATGAACTAAGACTCATGACCTATGGAGGAAAATACTAGAGATTGTGCGCCTTTGCAACCGCTGCATAGATAATTTTTCCTTCATGCACATTAAGCCCTAAGGCCAAGCCGGCATCATCATCACTGGCCCGCTGCCATCCCTTATTGGCAAGGGCTAGGCCATATCCAATAGTGGCGTTAGCAAGTGCGTAGGTGGAGGTGGCAGGAACTGCTCCTGGCATATTTGCCACACAGTAAAAAATTGCATCATGGACCTTATAGGTCGGCTCTTTATGGGTAGTTGGCTTGGAATCTTCAAAGCAGCCACCTTGATCAATTGCCACATCAACTAGTACTGCACCTGGCTTCATCTTTTTAACCAGCGCATTACTTACTAACTTTGGCGCCTTAGCACCATGAACTAATACTGCGCCAATTACTAAATCAGCATTGATTACCTCTTTTTCAATCTCATACTCACTAGAGGCAAGTGTTTTAACATTGCCAGCAAATATTTGATCAATTTGAGCTAGCCGTTTTAAATCTAAATCCATAACAGTCACATCAGCTCGCATGCCATGGGCAATAGTTGCAGCAGCAACGCCAACAACTCCGCCGCCAATTACTACTACCTTGCCAGGCCTGACTCCTGGAACTCCAGCTAGTAATACACCTGCCCCACCTTTACTCGCCTCTAGGGCAGCTGCTCCTACTTGAATACTCATCCGCCCTGCCACCTCACTCATCGGTGCCAGCAAAGGAAGCGCCCCATCTACCTCAACAGTCTCATATGCAATCGCGGTACAACCTGAATCCATAATCGCTTGCGTGCATGCTTTATTTGCGGCTAAGTGCAGATATGTATAAAGGATCTGACCTTTGCGCATTCTTTTGTACTCAACCTCAATCGGCTCTTTCACCTTTTGAATTAATTCAGCTTTTTGCCAAAGCTCATCGGCAGAGTCAAGAATTTTTGCCCCAACTTGGAGGTAATCAGCATCTGATATGCCAGAGCCAAGACCAGCATTTTTCTCAACTAATACCTGATGTCCAGCAGCGATATATGCCTGCACACCTGAGGGAGTTACTGAAACTCTAAACTCATTATTTTTAATCTCTTTTGGAACACCAATAATCACAAGATTTCCTGATCTACTAAACCACAGTATTTAGTAATTAAATACTACTCTGCAAAAAGTTGGGCGCAAATCTTAGGGTGAAGTTGCGCCCGCATCGCAGCAAAATGCTCTGTTGGCCAATTGGCGAAGAAGACCCGCCGAAGCAGTGTCGCCAATGGATAATTAACCTCATCGATAAATGCTTTATCTAAAGCCTTATCTGCCAGATCACTCTCACCTGATTCATAAGCACAAGCTGCAAAGATGCAGGCAACTGGAGCGATATGGCCAATTGGCGCCACACCAAGCAGCCAGTGCCAAAGGTTGAAGAGCTGATCAATATTTTCATTATTTGTTAATCCCATTGCATAATCACGGACCTGTAAATCCTTAAGCCGCACCAACACAATTGCTAGCAACTCATCATCTATCTTCTTGGGCGCACTCATAAACCTGGCCACTAACTCATTAACTGCAACCGCACCAAGGCGTTGCTGTTTTAATACCTCATCACCATCATAATTAATGGCGGTTATCTTTGATAATTGATCTTCAAGTAATAGGTTATTTGTCATGGCGCAAGATTGCCAAAGTAGCGCTAATAATTTCTCAACCAGTAGCACATCTGTGGATTACTTAGTAAATCTGCCAACCGCATCTACTACCGATAATTCCCGAGTAATACTTTGCGTAATCCCATCACCACTTATTGGTGTAGTAACTCCATTTACACTCCAACTTCCCCGCCAAATAACCTTCAGCCCCACCTGATACTCATTATTATTTTTATAGGTGTGCTTGATTGTGCCCAAGGGAAAGGCTGCGCCCTGGTTGGTAGTACTCGTAAACCCGCCATCACCATAAGACCAGACAAATGTGGCGTATAAATTCACATAAACAATTAGATCCAAGATTGGCACCACCGCATTAAATCGCTGCGGGGTTTGGGTCCAAAAATAAACTGGCATATTTACTAAAGCATCTTGTTCGGGTTGAAAATTAATATCACCTACCGGCAATAGCTTTATCAATCGATCAGATAATGAGGTGCTTACTATCTTAGGTTTTGGCGCTGCTATTTTTTTGATTGGCTTTGGTTTTAGAGTTGGCTTAATACTTGGCTTGACACTTGGCTTAATACTTGGCTTAGCTACTGGTTTTGCAGTTGGCTTTAAAACTTTGGGCTTAGCAGTTGGCTTGTTGCTATCTTTTTGAGCAGTAATGATTAGCTGATTATCCTGGGTAAAAACATCGACACAGGTTTTATCAACACACTCATTACCGGCATATGCGTTAGGGCTGGCCAGCAGCAGCGCTGTGGTAATTACCCCTACTTGGTATCGCTTAATAACCACACCTCACCTTTCTTTTGGACAATAAATAAATTACTAATGGTTGAAGCACTCCATAGGATGGATTGCCGGCTGTACTTATCTAGTTTTCTAATATCACTTCTATCAATTACTACTCTAAAACTTTTTTGATTGACCCCATCTTTTTCTACCTTGATACTGGTCAATTGGTAGTGGCCACCAATTAAAGTTGCACTTTTAAATAGATTCTCTAGCCGCTTGGCAATTACTAGGCAGCCACAAGAGGCAAGAGCGGTTGAACGTAGATATATAAACTCACCAGTTAAGGCAAGATTTAAACCATCGACATAATTAATTATCGGCTCAAGTGATGCTGGATCAACGACTGGTAGTAGTTGCTTATCTATTGGTTGATCACCCGATTCAAAGCCCTCCTGGCTAATTTGACTACTTACTGGCGCTAGCGCTCCCTCCGCCTTGGCGCAGCCGCTTAATAAGATCGGAAGCAATGAAATTGCTAATATCCTCTTTTGGTTAAACACAGGGATAATCTAGGTATTTACCTACATCCCTTGCTTACAAAAAATCGGTGGCTGTGAATTAAATAATTGTGTGTAAAACTTCTCTTATGGCACACCGTGATGGCGATGGCTGGGTTTCGTGTAATTGTGGTGGTAAACATTGGGGCTTACATGGCGCAGCCGGATTACTCTTAGTAAGAGATAAAACAATATTGCTGCAACATCGGGCGCCTTGGGTTCACAATGGTGACACTTGGGGTATTCCAGGTGGTGCTAGAGACTCCCATGAAAGCCCAATTGAAGCTGCAATCAGAGAGGCACATGAGGAGATTGGTGTCTTTGAAAAGGATCTAACACCAGGTGAAATCTTCACCGATGATCACGGAGTGTGGGCGTATAACACTGTAATTGCCAAAGCACATCCTGAATTAGTTGCCCATGAGGCAAATGATGAATCCAAAGAGGTGGCCTGGATTGAATTTGATCAGGTTTCAAATAAGAACTTGCACCCTAGTTTTGCAAATACCTGGCCACAGTTGCTGGAAAAGCTAAAATCTCTTTAATTATTTCTTTAAATACTGCGCATCTAATCTGCGAAGTGCATCTTTAATTACCGCACCATCACTACTTCGCCAAAAAGGTGGCATTGAGTTTAAAAGTATTGAGCCATATCGCTTATTAACGATTCTAGAATCCAATATCGCCACCACTCCCCGATCATCTAAGGATCTAATTAACCTGCCAGTTCCTTGGGCAAGCAGTAAGGCTGCTCTGGGAAGTGATATCTGCATAAAGCCAGAGCCACCTGCAGCATCTGCCTCAGCAGCTCTGGCTGATAAGACTGGTTCATCAGGACGTGGAAATGGAATTCGATCAATTGCAACTAATGTGCAGGCAGGTCCTGGCACATCAATGCCCTGCCACAATGAAATAGTGCCAAGCAAAATAGATTTCTCATCCTTTGCAAACTTTTCTACTAACGGACCAACAGAGTCCCCTCTTCGTTGGGTAATTATTGGAATCTTTAATTCAGCTAAGACATTTCTTAAATGTTCATCAGCTGCTTCAACTCCTCGCCAAGAGGAAAATAAAGCCAAGGTGCGACCACCTGCCGCTTCAATCAGCTCACCTAATTCAGTTAACACCTCTTTAGATGGCCCATCTCTACCTGGCTCAGGTAGATCTTTCGGCAGATAAAGCATGCCTTGATTAGCAAAATCAAAGGGGGAACCAACATCTAGGATCTGCAGATTTGCCGGATCCATCATGCCTTTATCATCATCTTCACTCTCATCCTCTTCATTTTCTTCATCATTTTTACCACCAATTACAAAGCCAATATTTTTTGCAATTGCATCAAATGATTTGCCAACAGTTAAGGTGGCACTAGTTGCAATTACTGGAGTTTTTGTTAATAAATTTCCGCGCAACACATCAGATACTGCAAGTGGTGCTAGATATAAAGTTGAGTAAGTTGGTTCAAACCAGAGCACATGGGTGTGTCCTGGTTTTAATAACTTTGTGGCGGTTTGGCTTATCTCATTTAGCGCACCCTTTACCCGGGCTCGTTCTGCCATTGAGTTTGGATCAATAATCCCACTATCTGCTGAAATGAGTGCAGTAACTGCAGAGACTCCCTCTTTGACTGCCCGAAGTGGTGCCTCTAATACCGCCGGCAACTTATCCAACCTGCCCGCCTTTGTTGGATCAGCTTTTAAATCATCTGCGTAATCACCAATTGCTTTTGCAAACTTCTCACTTGCCTTGAATAATCCATCACCTGCTTTTCCTGGCATATGTTTTCTTGCCATATTGGCAGCCCTTGACACTCTGGCCGCAGTTATCTCCTCCGTCACCGCCTGCGTCGTGCGATCCATAAACTCATGTGCCTCATCTAAAACAATTGCATCTCGCTCAGGCAAGATCGGATGTGAGTCAACAATCTCAATTGCTAGCAATGTGTGATTTGTTACCACAATATCTGCTGTTTGCGCCTTTGCTTTTGCTAATGCTGCAAAACATTTGGATCCAGATGGACACTCATCTGCCCCCATGCACTCCCTGCCTGAAACTGAGTTAGCAGCCCATACTCGCCGGTCTACCTCTGGGGCATCATCTCTATCTCCCGTTGCATTTGCTGATTGCGCCCACGCTCTTAATCTTTTGGCATCTGCTTCAAGAGTTGAAACTTCAAAAACTGCTTGCGCCTCAGGATCATTTGGCGCGTTATTCATTTTTTGCAGGCAGATGTAATTGCCAACTCCTTTATAGATCGCAAATGAGATATCTCGGTTTAACTCTTTATCAAGTGCAACTTTTATCTTTGGCAAATCTCGCTCTACTAATTGCCGCTGCAATGCCAAGGTGGCAGTTGCTACCAATACCTTTTTGCCGTGCACTAGCGCTGGTACTAAGTAAGCAAGTGATTTTCCAGTGCCAGTTCCTGCTTGCACCAAAAGATGATGCCGATCAGAGAGTGCGTTGGCTACCGCCTCGGCCATCTCAATTTGGCCAGATCGAGGCTGCCCACCAATTGCAGTAACAGCTGCATCAAGTGCTGATCTAACCTTTTTGGAATACTCACTCACTAGGGCAGATTATTTGATAAAAACAAAGGGCCCGCAGTATTACCTGCGAGCCCTTTAGATTTAATTTACTTAGATCAGGAACAACCTGAGGTATTTCCGCAACCTTCACAGACAAAGCATGAGCCAGCCATTCTCATCTTCACACCACATGTCATACAAAGTGGTGCATCAGATTTAACCCCAGCCATCTTCTCAAAGAGCTCCATTGATGAGCCAACAGTTGAGTTATCAACTGGTGCTTTTTGAATCTTTATCTCTTGAGTTTTTTTTATTGGCGCACTTACCGCCCCTTTTTCATCAGCTGTGTACTCACCACTTTCAAGGGCGCGAGCGCGCTCTGCTGCTGAATAGACACCAAGGGGGGATCGTGATTCAAATGGTAGGTAATCAAGGGCAAGACGCCTAAAGATGTAATCCATTACCGATTGCGCCATTCTGATATCAGCATCATCTGTCATACCAGCTGGTTCAAACCTTTGGTTAGCAAACTTCTCTACAAAGGTTTCAAGTGGTACGCCGTACTGCAATCCAATTGATACTGCAATTGAGAAGGCATCCATTACACCGGCAAGAGTTGATCCTTGCTTGCCAAGTTTTAGGAATACTTCAGCTAGAGCACCATCTGCGTAAGCACCAGAGGTCATATAACCTTCAGCACCCCCTACGGAGAATGATGTGGTTTGTGCAGGACGTGATTTTGGCAGACGACGGCGAATTGCAGTTGGGGCGTTATCAACTACTATCTCAGCTTTTTTGCCCTTTGAATCAGATAGTGGTTGTCCAACCTTGCAATTATCACGGTAGACGGCGAGCGCCTTAATACCTAACTTCCAACCTTGGTAGTAGACCTCCTCGATCTCCTCCACTGTGGCATCGGCTGGCAGATTAACTGTCTTTGAGATCGCACCTGATAAAAATGGTT
>SHVD01000045.1 GCA_009691185.1 Candidatus Nanopelagicaceae bacterium
ACATAAAAACTATTAGTGCAGGAAAGGTCCGAGCCAGATTTGGCCAAGCAGTTGTTGCCGCTCACCGGGGAGATAATGGTGAATTAAAATCTGTTGACATTGCTGTTGTAAATCGAAATTTTGAAATAAAGAAGATTAGAAATGTTAAATGTGATGTGGCCGCAATTGGTTGGGGCTTCACAGCAGATACCTCAATCGCTGGTGCCTTAGGGTGTGAACAGGTAATTGCAAAAGATGATGGCGTAGTTGTATCAGTTGATAATGACCAACAAACTTCCATCCCAGGAGTATTTGCAGCTGGTGAAATAACTGGAATTGGTGGGTCAGATCTCTCAATGGCTGAGGGGGTAATTGCTGGGCTAGCAGCTGCAAAGTATGTTGGTTGTGATGTGAATGTATTAAAAGTTCACCGCAAACGCCGGGCTAAGAAACAAAGATTTGCCGATGCATTGATCAAGTCATACCCCGTTAAAGCGGGCTGGAAATCTTGGCTAAATGATCAAACAGTCATCTGTCGGTGCGAAGAGGTTGATTTATCAGATTTGAAACATGCAATCGAAGAGTTGGGGGCGACTGATTCACGAACTGCAAAATTACTAACTAGATGCGGAATGGGACTGTGTCAGGGCAGGGTGTGTGGTAGATCAGTTGTGGATTTAGTTGCTAGTGAAATCAAAATCTCGCCTACTGATACTGACAGAATATCTGCGGTGAATAGGCCGATTATTTCTCCAATTCCACTTGGCGTATTAGCAGCAGGTGAATAAGATTTATCTATGACCACTTCAAAGCCATGGCACGGTGTATTAACTGCAACAGCTCTCCCCTTCAAACCTGATCTTTCAGTTGATTATGATAAATATGCTGAGCACATTAAATGGCAAGCGGCCAATGGAGTGCATGGTGCGATTCCAAATGGTTCACTTGGTGAATACCAAGTATTAACTCCAGAGGAGAGAACTAAGGTCTTAAAAACTGCACTTGATGCTGCGCCAGCCGGATTCAATGTTGTTCCAGGTGTTGCGGCTTACGGAGCGAGTGAATCACGCCGATGGACAGAGCAGGCAGCGCAAATGGGCGCAAAATGCGTAATGCTCTTGCCACCAACCGCCTATCGAGCAAATGATGATGAGATCATCGCTCACTATAAAGAGGTCAGCAAAGTTGGATTACCAATAATTGCCTATAACAATCCTTTTGATACCAAGGTTGATTTAACACCACAGTTAGTTGGCAGAATTGCCGAAGCTGCTGAAAATGTTGTTGCAATTAAAGAGTTTTCAGGAGATGTTCGCAGGGTTTGGCAACTGCATCACTACGCCCCACGAATTGAAGTATTAGTAGGCGCTGATGATGTTCTACTTGAGTTATCAACTGGCGGTGTAGTTGGCTGGATTGCTGGATTTCCTAACGCGCTGCCAAAAGAATCAGTTGAACTATATAATCTTTGTTTAGCTGGAAAGTATGCTGAGGCAAAGCCAATTTACGCAGCAGTACATAATCTATTTCATTGGGATAGTAGAAAAGAGTTTATAGTTGCAATCAAAGTAGCCATGGATGCAGTAGGTCGCTACGGTGGACCAACTAGGTTGCCTCGTCTGCCATTGCCAGCAGCTGATTTGGCGCAACTAAACAAGGACATAAAGCAAGTATTAGATTTCTATAAAAATAGAAAGTAAATCAATGAAAAATAGTCTGCGCACCGTTACGACGGTTGAATCGCATACTGAAGGAATGCCAACTAGGGTAGTAACTAGTGGCATTGATGAAATTCCCGGAAAAACTATGTTTGAAAAACGCTTATATTTCATGGAGCATATGGATCACCTGCGCCAGTGGTTAATGTATGAACCAAGGGGTCATCCGGCAATGAGTGGTGCAATACTGCAAAAACCAACTAGATCAGATGCTGACTGGGGGGTGGTATTTATTGAGGTATCAGGATGTTTACCAATGTGTGGGCATGGAACTATTGGTGTTGCCACAGTTTTAGTAGAAAAAAGATTAGTACAGATAAGTGAACCAATCACAACTGTTCGTCTTGATACCCCTGCTGGATTAGTAGTGGTTGATGTGCATGTAAGAAATGGCAAAGCTGAGAAAGTTACTTTAACTAATGTGCCCTCTTTTTCATATCAGATTGATCAAGTTGTTGATGTCCCTGGTTATGGAAAAATTAAATACGATATGGCTTTTGGCGGCAACTTTTATGCAATCATTCCAGTTGATCGAATTGGAATTGAATTTAAACATGAGAATGGCGAAAAATTTCTCTCCGCAGGCCTAGCAGTTAGTGATGCAATAAATAAGCAAAATCGACCTGTACATCCTGAAAATACTGATATTGCAGTTTGCCACCATATTGATTTTATTTCACCAGGTAAAAATACATTGCACTGGAAAAATGCCATGGCAATTCATCCTGGCTGGTTTGATAGGTCTCCATGTGGAACTGGAACAAGTGCCAGATTGGCGCAAATGGTTGCCCGAAATGAATTCAAAGATACTGACGTTTTAATTAATGAATCTTGGATTGGTTCACAATTTGAAGGAAGAGTTAAAGAGCATACAACTGTTGGTGGATTACCAGCGATTGTGCCCACAGTGACTGGTAGGGCTTGGGTGATGGGTGAAGCAACTTGGATGCTAGATCCGACAGATCCATTTCCAAATGGTTTTATAGTTTAAGAATTAACCTCTAGCATCTCAATTTTTCTAGCTAGCGCTCCACCAACGATTGCATGTATTTTTGTTCCCTCTGGTGAATACTCCTCAGAAATAATCTCACCTTGTTCATGAATTAAGCTAACTAAATCACCCCGATCAAATGGAATAACTGCCTGGATCTCAACTTTCGGTTTAGGCAAATGAGATTCAATTGCTTTAATTAAAGCTTGAACACCGTAACCAGTTCTAGCTGAAATTGCATAAGCATTACTTTCTTTACGCAATAACTCCATCAGCACCTCTGGAGCTGCAATATCTGCTTTATTGATGGCAATAATCTCCATGATCTCTCCACCACCAATCTCATTGATGACTCCACGCACCGCTCTTATTTGTTCAAATGGATCAGGATGAGCACCATCTACTACATGCACAATTAAATTTGATTGTGAAACCTCCTCAAGTGTTGATTTAAATGCCTCTACTAACTGGTGAGGCAAATGGCGAACAAATCCGACAGTATCGGTAAATGTATAAATACGTCCATCATCACTTTGAGTCTTTCTGACCGTTGGATCCAAGGTTGCAAATAATGCATTTTCAACTAGTACATCTGAGCCAGTTAATCTGTTTAGTAATGAGGATTTACCAGCATTTGTATAACCAGCAATAGCCACCGATGGAATATTTTTTCTTTTTCTCTCATTTCGCTTAGTATCACGCGAGGTTTTCATATCCTTAATCTCACGCCGTAGTTTTGCCATCTTGTCATTAATTCTTCGGCGATCTGTTTCAATTTTGGTTTCACCAGGTCCTCTTCCACCAATACCTCCTGCTTGGCGAGATAAAGATTCACCCCAACCACGAAGCCTTGGCAACATATAAGACATCTGCGCCAGCTCAACTTGGGCTTTACCTTCTCTACTTTTTGCATGTTGGGCGAAAATATCCAGAATCAATGCGGTGCGATCAATAACTTTTACCTTTACTTTTTGCTCTAGAGTTCTTAGTTGCGCTGGCGATAATTCACCATCACAAACCACAGTATCTGCTCCAGTTGCAACAACTGCTTGCCTAACCTCTGCCACTTTTCCAGATCCAATAAATGTTGCCGCATCCGGCTTATCTCTTCGTTGAATTAGCGCCTCCATCACCTGTGAGCCAGCAGTTTCTGCCAAGGCAGCTAACTCTTTGATTGAATTATCTGCATCCTTTGATGTTCCTTCGGTCCAAACACCAACTAACACAACTTTTTCAAGACGTAATTGCCGGTACTCAGCATCAGAGACATCCTGTAATTCTGTAGATAATCCACTAACTCTTCGAAGGGCTTGACGATCCTGTAAATCTTGATTACCACTTTGTGGTGAATCCGCTAACTCATAATCAGCAACAGCTTGGGCATTTTCACGAATTAAAGTATCGATATCAATCTCTAAACCTTCACCATTACCAATTTCTTTATCACTCACAAATACTTGTCCAATTCAACCTCTTTAACTAACTCAGCTGGACCAGTTAAAGTCGCGTTGCTGTGGCCATCAATCTCAACAATTAATCTCCCACCCGGTGGGTTTATCTCCCACTTAATTGGTAGAGACTTTCCTTTCTTGATTGTGGCTGCAAGTGCCACCGCGCAAGTTCCGGTACCACAAGATTGCGTCTCACCAACTCCACGCTCATGTACCCGCATTTGAATTTTGTTACCCTCTAAAAATTTCACAAACTCAATATTCACACCCTCTGGATACTCATCAGCAGGTACCACAGTTGGCGCTTGTCTTAAATCACCTACTAAATCTAAATCATCAACAAAAACCACAGCATGTGGATTTCCCATATTGATATTTAAACCTAGGAAGTTGTTTGAGTTTGCAAAAACCGATATCTCACCTGGCACCACAGAAACCTGACCCATATTTACTGAAATATCACCTGCCTCTGGAACTGATAGAAATTTTCGCCCATCACGAGTGTTTATTGCATATATGCCACTTGATTGATGTCCACGATCGGTTAAATATCTCGCCATCACCCGAATGCCATTGCCGCACATTTCAGCTACTGAGCCATCCGCATTCGCATAATCCATGAACCATGCACTATCTTTTTTTATTATTTTAATTAAGCCATCACTACCCACACCATTCTTACGATCACAAATTCGCTTGATCTGATCTGGTGTGAACCTAATTTCATCACTTTCATCAAATACTAATACAAAATCATTATGCGTGCCATGCCCGTAAGTGGCTTTTATCATTAATTAATACTAGCCAATACTTTTTCTAGCTGTACTTGTTTGGTTGCCGGTGCTAACCACTTAATTCGTTCATCCCTAGAAAACCAGGTTTCCTGCCTTCTGGCATAAGCTCGAGTAACACGTTTTGTTTCAGCCTTTGCAAACTCTTCATCACACTCGCCATTTAAATAGCTCATAATTTGGCTATAACCAAGAGCCATCTTGGCGGTAGTGGCTTGAGCTAAGTCCTGGTTCATCAATTGTAAAACTTCGCGCGCAAATCCCTTTGCCCACATCTGCTCAACTCGCTTATCAATTTTTTCATCCAGATTTTCCCGATCAAGTACTAAGCCGAACTGCTTTGCACTTGGATATTTACTGCTTTCTTGTCTTGGCAGATTGGCAGTAAATGGTTTACCAGTCAACTCAATTACCTCAAGGGCTCTGATAATTCGGCGGATATTTTCTTTAGGAATGGCAAGGGCTGCAGCTGGATCTAGCTTTGCTAATTTTTGATGCATCACATCATTGCCAACTTTCTCAGCTTCATCAGTGATTTGTTGGCGAATTACTGGATCAGTGTCTGGGAAATTTAAATCATCCAATATCGATTTTATATACAAGCCAGTACCACCGACTACGACAACTTTTTTACCTGCGCCAATAAGCTCATCAATTTTTTCTCTAGCTATGCTTTGATACCAAGAGACATTTGCCTCCTCTTTTATGTCCAATACATCAATTAAATGATGAGCAACTCCTGATCGCTCTACTAAAGATAGCTTTGCAGTACCAATATCCATTCCTTTGTATAGCTGCATCGAGTCAGCGTTAATAATCTCAGCCTTTATCTGCTGGGCAACAGCTACTGCTAAATCACTTTTTCCAGTTGCAGTTGCACCACAAATTATTATTAAACTCATTAAGTTATAAAGATTTCAGCGCAGCTAAGGTTGGAATTCCTAATAAAATCTTTTTATCACCTTTTTCTGCCATCCAAGTGGCATGTGCATCCCCGCCCTTACTCTTTTTAACATTAATTGGCGCACCTGCAACAATGTGATTTGCAAATGCTTGCAGCACTTTCACCTCAACCAAATCACCTGGCCTGGCAGATTGCGCTGAGTTATCAAAGTGAGTCAATCTAAAATCTGCGCTGCGTCCGTTCATGCGGTTTAGATCAAGATCATGTCGGCCTTCATGCCCGGAAACAAGCAGCTCAACTTTCTTTCCTATTAACCGCTCATTTTCTTCCTTAGAAATTCCTTGTTGAATCTTATGCAACTGGTTATATCGATCAGCCATTACATCATCTGGAATCTGATCAGGCATAGTCGCAGCTGGGGTTCCTGGTCGCTTTGAATATTGAAATGTGTAGGCAGCAGAAAATCTCACTTGCGCTACCAAATCAATAGTTTGTGCAAAATCCTCATCACTCTCCCCTGGGAATCCCACAATTATGTCGGTAGTGATCGCTGCATCTGGCATAGCTTTTCTGACCCGATCAATAATTCCTAGATACCGATCCCGTCGATAAGACCTTCGCATAAGTTGTAAGACTTTGTCACTTCCTGATTGCAACGGCATGTGTAGATGCGGCATAACATTTTTTGTTTGCGCCATTACTTCAATCACATCATCGGTGAAATCTCGAGGATGAGGGGACATAAATCTAACCCGCTCTAAACCATCAACTTTTCCACACTCTTTAAGTAAGTTGGCAAAGGCTGATCGATCGCCAAAATCAACACCATAAGCATTAACATTTTGACCAAGTAAGGTAATTTCAATTACTCCTTGATCAACCAAGGAGTGCACCTCTTTCATAATCTGCGCCATTGGGCGATCTTTTTCAATTCCCCGTAGCTGTGGCACGATGCAAAATGTGCAGGTGTTATTGCAGCCAACTGACACTGAAACCCAAGCTGAAAAGGCTGAGTCACGCTTTACCGGCAGCGTGGATGGAAAATGTTCTAGTGATTCTTTGATCTCAACTTGAGATGCCTCTTCAATTCTTGCCCGCTCTAGTAACACTGGCAGTGAGCCAATGTTGTGAGTACCAAAAACCACATCAACATATGGGGCGCGCTTGATGATCGCATCTTGATCCTTTTGCGCCATGCAACCACCTACTGCAATTTGAAAGTTAGGGTCACTTTTCTTACGGGGAGCTAAGAAGGATAAATTTCCATAAAGTTTATTATCCGCATTCTCTCTGACAGCGCAAGTATTAAAGACAACTAGATCTGGTTGGGTATCAGCTAAGGCTTGGGTGTAACCAGCATCTAGTAAAAGTCCAGTAATTCGCTCTGAATCATGGACATTCATCTGGCAACCGTAGGTTTCAACCACAAAGGTAGGCATATGCCTAATTCTACTTGCTAATTACCGCCGCTTAACTCCCGCATAATTTTCGCGCAGATACCATGGCCATATCCTTTACGGGCCAATAGCCCAGAGATTCTTCGATAGATCACCTCTGGATCTAAGTGGCGGATGCTGTTGTATTTTCGCTGCGCCAACAAAAATGCCTGTTGGTACTCAGTCTCATCATCGATACTTTCAATAACCTCATTAATCACATCCTGTGACACACCTTTTCCGCGCAATTCACCAGCAATTACTCGCTTACTTAGCTTCTTACTCCGTTGGCGAGATTCTGACCATAATTTAGCAAACTCAAGATCATTTAATAAGCCCTGCAACTCCAGGGAATCTAAAACTGAGTTCGCTATCTCACGATCCACGCCACGTTTTAGTAATTGTTTGAATAACTCATCCCTACTCTTTGCGCGAGGGGCAAGTGCGTATAACGCAATTGACATCGCCTCGGAGTAGGGATCAGCTACTACCTCTTGAGATTTTTTCAAGGTATATTAATTGATTTTAAAGGTTAGAACTCAACATCAGCTGTTGCTTCGTCAACTGCTGCAACTAGTGCAGGGTCAACCTCAGCAGGCACATATGATGCACGGATCTTCTTTTCAATCTCATTAGCAAGATCTGGATTATCAATTAAAAAGGCACGGGCATTTTCTTTGCCCTGGCCTAGCTGATCACCCTCGTAGGTGAACCAAGCACCAGATTTCTTAACAATCTCAGATTCAACACCAAGATCAATTATTGATCCTTCACGGCTGATTCCAACACCGTAAATGATGTCAAACTCTGCTTGCTTAAATGGTGGGGCCACCTTATTTTTAACAATCTTGACTCGAGTTCTATTACCTACCGCCTCTTGGCCATCTTTTAAGGTTTCAATTCGACGAACATCCATCCGAATTGAGGCGTAGAACTTAAGCGCTTTTCCACCGGTTGTAGTTTCAGGTGAACCAAAGAAGACACCAATTTTATCGCGCAACTGATTGATAAAAATGGCAGTGGTCTTTGATTGGTGCAGTGCACCAGTCATTTTACGAAGTGCTTGTGACATCAGGCGAGCTTGTAGACCCATATGAGAGTCACCCATTTCACCTTCAATTTCAGCTCTTGGTACCAAAGCAGCAACTGAGTCGACTACAACAATATCAATTGCTCCTGATCTAACTAACATATCCATAATTTCAAGTGCTTGTTCACCAGTATCTGGTTGTGAAACTAATAGCGCATCAATATCAACGCCAAGTTTCTTTGCATACTCTGGATCAAGGGCGTGCTCAGCATCGATAAATGCTGCAATACCACCAGCTTTTTGGGCATTAGCAATTGCATGCAAAGCCACTGTGGTTTTACCTGATGATTCTGGGCCATAGATCTCTACAACGCGGCCTCGTGGCAAGCCACCAACGCCGAGTGCGATATCTAATGCAACTGAGCCAGTTGGAATAACCTCCATAGCAACAGCTTTGCGATCTCCCATTTTCATTACCGATCCTTTACCGAACTGACGCTCGATTTGGGCAAGGGCGGTATCTAGGGATTTAGCACGATCACTAGATCGTTTGTCTTCTTTTTTATCATCTTGTGGTTCTCTATTTGCAGAGGCCATAGTTGATTTACTTCCTTTCATCTCCTTGACCAGCTTTAGGGTTTTTTCACTTCCCTATTGCGAGGTCATATTGTTCGGTCCAGAAGGTACGGAACATCACTGACGGCCGGCACGAGGTGCCAGCGGAACTGTGGAACCGCTCTGGTTGGGCAGGCTTATTGTATCGAACAACTGTTCGAAAGGGTAAAAGGTGGCTGCAACACGCCGCTATTTGTATTTCTCAGCCATCGCAGGGTTATGGCGGATAACCGCCTTCCAGATCTCATCTGGCTCCATACCAATCGCAATTGCATCATTAACGCTGATCCCGCCAAGCTCTGAATGGATGATATCTCTGGCATAGGTATCTGGATCTGGTAGGTAGGCAGCTAATCGAGATCGAAGCTCTGAAATACGCATTTAAAAAACTTCTAGCTAAATAAGCTCGCAGCGAGCCGCTTTGATTGTGCCAAGGATTCTGCTTGAGTAATTGGTGATGCTATCTGACCAATTAACCACCTAAGAATTACGCCACAAGCAGCAGAGTCTGCGCCAAATATTTTTGCAATACTTTGATGGGCCACAAGCCAGGTTGGATGATCAGTAATGGTTACTAATTTTGCTATATCAGTTGGATCTGTCTCAACTAATTTGCGCAGTGCAAGATCTTGGCTGATTGAGATTGAAAGAATCTCTAATGCCCCCTGCCTTGAGGATGCTGCTAGCGCTGCTGCAGTAAGCCTAAGCACCTCAGATTCAACTAGGCACTCCATCATCTCTGCCTTATCAGCGAATTGATTATAGATAGTTGCCTTTGAAACTTGAGAACGAAGTGCGATATCTGAAATATTTGATTGGTAATTGCCAACCTCAGCAATCACTGATTTTGCCCCTGTGAAAATAGCAGCACGCGATTTATTACTTGTTGCGATTTGGCGGGCGTAATTAAGCGCCGGCTCGGCAGACAACTTAAGCTGCGGTCTCTACCACTTGCAAAGTCGAGATTGTTAATACTGGGGATTCGTGGGTTTTAACCACAGTGGCAACATCAACCAAGATTGTGGAAAGAGATAAATCAAGAGCTGAACAAATTGCAT
>SHVD01000046.1 GCA_009691185.1 Candidatus Nanopelagicaceae bacterium
CCCCATCCACTCCACTTTTTGCCAACAACAGTGCTTCTACACCAATCTCAAGTGCTCTTTGGGCGGCAACTGTGTCGGTAGTAAAAAATGGCATACCAGCACCTGCACCAAAAATTACAACTCTTCCTTTTTCTAAATGTCTTATTGCCCGACGTGGTACATATGGCTCTGCCACCTGTCCCATTGTGATTGCAGTTTGCACTCGGGTTTCAATACCGGCTTTTTCTAGAAAATCTTGCAGCGCTAAACAATTCATTACTGTGCCCAGCATTCCCATGTAATCTGCGCGAGCTCGATCCATGCCACGTTGTTGCAGCTCTGCGCCTCTAAAGTAATTTCCACCGCCAACTACTACGGCAATCTCTGTACCTGCTCTTACCACCTCAGCGATTTGATTTGCCACATCATGAACCACATCAGGATCTACCCCGATGCCTTTTTCACCACCAAATACCTCACCAGATAATTTAAGAAGCACTCGTTTATATCCCTTACGTGACATGAGCACTCCTTTCCTAAATTATGGTATTGAAAAGTTTACTGACCTACACGGAATCTATTAAAGGTGGACACGGCAGTCTTTGCCTCATCTAAAATTTGCTGCACAGTTTTCTTTGCATCCTTGGCAAATGCCTGCTCCAAAAGTGAAACCTCTTTCACAAACCCAGTAACCCGACCCTCAACAATCTTGGCAATTGAAGCCTCTGGCTTTCCTTCACCTCGCGCTGTCTCCTCCGCCAACCGGCGTTCTTTGGCAATCTCATCAGCGGGCACTTGATCCCGGCTGACATAAACAGGTGCGAAGGCGGCAATATGTTGGGCAATATCTTTGCCAACTACTTCAGCAGCATTTTTTAATTGCACTAACACACCAACCTGTGGTGGTAGATCAGGGGATGTTTTATGTAGATATAAAGAGACTGGTGAACCAGTTAAAACGCTGATCCGTTTAATCTCAATCTTCTCCCCCAACATCGCATTACCTTCATCAATTACCTCTTGCACCATTTGGCCTGATGAAAGTTTTGAGGATAAAAACTTATTAAGTTCAGTAATCTTCGATGTTGCCAGGTGATTAAGCAATTGATCAGCTAAGGCTTGAAACTTCTCACCCTTTGCTACGAAATCAGTTTCGCAATTTAGTTCAAGCAGTACTCCAAGATCACCTTCGGCTTTACCAGCAACTAAACCATTTGAAGTGGCACGGCCTTCGCGCTTGGTAACACCTTTTTGACCCTTGATGCGGATGATCTCTACCGCTTTTTGGTAATCACCATTGGCTTCATCCAATGCCTTTTTGCAATCAAGCATTCCAGCAGCGGTCTGCTCCCGTAATTTCTTAACATCCTCTGCCGTATATGCCAACTTATGCACCCGCTGTTTCAGTTGGCTCTTTAATTAAATCTTTCTCCCAATCAGCTAGAGGCTGCTCTGCTGTTTTTTCAGCAGCTGCTGCCGCCTCTGCTGCTGCCTTATCGGCAATCTTTGCTGCTTGCGCAGAACGAATTTGTAATCCTGCCACAATCGCATCTGTCATTACTCGGGTAAGAAGTGCGATGGAACGAATAGCATCATCATTTCCAGGAATCTTAAAATCAACCTCATCTGGATCGCAGTTGGTATCTAAGATTGCAATTACTGGAATGCCAAGTTTCTTCGCCTCAGCTACTGCAATGTGCTCCTTCTTAGTATCAATTACCCAAATTGCCGCTGGCAACTTAGTCATATTACGAATTCCATCTAGGTTTTTATTTAATTTCAGGCGCTCACGGCGAAGAACTAGCAACTCTTTTTTAGTTAATAGTTGATCATTGGCGTTTTCAAGCGCTTCTAACTCTTTAAGTCTAAGTACCCGCTTATAAACAGTTGGGAAGTTGGTAAGCATTCCACCTAACCATCGCTCTGTTACATAAGGCATGCTGACCCGAGCAGATTGCTGCTTAATTGGCTCATGTGCCTGCTTCTTGGTGCCAACAAAAAGTATGTGACCGCCTTTCGCAACTGCATCTTTAATAAACTCATAAGCAGCGTCAATTAACGCTAATGATTGTTGAATATCGATGATGTAGATACCGTTGCGCTCAGTAAAGATAAAGCGCTTCATCTTGGGATTCCATCGACGAGTCTGGTGACCAAAATGAACACCACTGTCGAGAAGTTCTCGCATTGTTACAACCGCCATGGCGGCACACTCCTTTTTCACTCCTTTATTTACCGCTGTGTTTTCACACATTAAGTAACAAAGAGCACTCGGTTTGTGATCAAGCAATTTGCTAGATCCCTAGCATCTAGAACCGAGTAGTTATTGCTAACTACACCGAACAGGTCCATAAGTTATTAATTAGTAATTAATTAATCACTTTAAGATGCGTGAAGTCACAGAACTTTTGATTCTGTGCTGAGATGAATCCTACCTGAAGATTTATGCCAAATTGTCCACACCCTAACCCCCGCCCATGCGCAAAAAAATGGAGTTACTGCAAGATTGGCAGGTGAAACTGACCTATCTAATTACCACCCCACTTACTACTTTGGCGATTGGCTTAATAATTGGCGTTGGAATTGGAAATTATCAGGTCATTGATTGTGAGTTAGTAAGTGAAAGTAGGTACTGCCAAAATCTAGGACCGGCTGATCTGCGCCGCAGCTTTTAACTCATTTGCCAGTAACTGTGCCAGGTATGGTTTTATCTGCCAATCATTAATCATTTGTTGAAACCGTTGTTTGTCAAGATCAGAGGGCACAGCTCCAGTTTTAACAGCTCTAATTAAAATATTACGCGCAGTGTGTTCTCCGCCAATAAACTCCACAATATCAACCCTAAAGCCAAGTAATTTTAAGATCTGTGCTCTGAGTGAATCGGTGATCAAATCAACCAACCGCTCTTTGACAAGCCCATACTTAGTTAATAAGTCCCATGGTTCAGGGGAATCTTTAATCTGGGTTTGCAAATCATGCATACAACATGGAGCTGCCATTATAACTTTGGCATCATTTTTCACCGCCCAGTAAATTGCATCATCTGTGGCAGTGTCACAGGCGTGAAGTGCAATCGCAATATCAACCTTTTGATCTGGCGTATCGGCAATTTTGGCGGCAATAAATTTGGCCTCAACCTTTAACTTAGCTGCCATCTTTTCATTATGTTGCTTTGAATCTTGCCTCTCATCAACTCCTAAAATTGAAACCTTACTGTACTTATCCTTTAGAAACTCCTGCACTGCAAAGGTGAGATAGGCATGACCGCAACCTAGATCAACAACATTTATTTCATCTTTAGGTATTAATTGGGAATCTAATGTTTGATTAATTAATCTTAAAAACTCATCAACTTGTTTGTACTTATCCATTTTGCTTGGCTTAATTCGCCCCAAAATATCTGCCATATCAAGTGCTTTGAAAACCTGATTTCCTTCGGCCAGCATCCGCTGCTTTTGCCGGTCATGAGATAATTCTCTACTTAACCTCACCTTACTGACAGATAAAAGTGCCTCATCTTTTTTAGATACTTTTACTTGAAAGGATTCAGTTTCAGTATCAACTAGCAGGTTGGCATAGCCAGAGTTAAGTAATTGCGCAAAATCAAAATCCGCTGCCACATTTTTGGTGAAATCTTTCTTGCCATCACTACTTACGATTTGTAACCTCAGCCCATCTTTAAGCAGTACTGGCTTGATATCAACCCGCAGATATTGGGTTTGCAGATTAAGGCGTTGACCAGAGAGAACCGCTCTAACAAATTGTGGTGATGTTATTTTTTCTACTAATTGCGCAATTGCTTCTGGCAACTGGGTTTTCATTAACTATGCCCTTGGGTGTGCTTGCTTATAAGCTGATTGCAATCGCTCAGGAGATACATGGGTATAGATCTGAGTGGTAGATAAAGAGGCATGTCCAAGAATCTCTTGCACAGTTCGCAAATCTGCACCGCCTTCTAGTAAATGAGTTGCAGCGCTATGACGAAGTCCGTGTGGCCCCATAGATGCACCAACCGCTTTCATCGCTTCATATACAACCTCACGTACTGTGCGCTGATCAATTCGCTTACCGCGAGAGCCAAGAAATAAAGCATCAGCAGATTGTTGATTAACAAACTCACCTCTAGCGTTGCTTAAATAGCTTTCAATTGTTCGCATTGCAGGTAGACCCAACGGCACTACTCGCTGCTTATTTCCTTTACCAATAACATTTAAAGTATTCCTAGATCTATCTACATCACTAAGATTTAAGCCACAAAGCTCAGAGACTCGAATACCGGAGCCGTATAAAACCTCAACTATTGCCAGATCGCGTCTGTTTAATGCACTGGGTTCTTCTATTGCTCTAACTTCAAGTGCTTTCATTACCGTTGCTGCCTCTTCAACATTTAACACCTCTGGCAACACTCTATGTGGCTTAGGAATAGCTAAGGTCGCCCCTAAATCAGAGGTCAGCCAACCATTTGCTGCTGCCCAATTAGTAAAGGCACGGATTGAAACAATTCTTCGAGTTAAGGTTGACCTGGCAACACCAGTACTTTGTAGATTAGCAAGCCAAGATCTAATGTGTTCAATTTCTAGTTGATCAAACTCAACTATTCCTAGCTTCTCCATATGCTTTAAAAATGATTCTAAATCTGTGACATATCCTCTTATTGAGTTGTCAGATAAATTCCTGACCAAAGCCAAGTGCTCTTCATACTGGGTGATCAAGGCAGCAGACATGATCAGCAGATTACTCGGGTTTTCGTCCCTGCCTTAGTAAGCCATAGGTAACCGCGTCATCTAATGCCATTGCTGAGGCTGCAATCACATTCTCATGCACGCCTACTGTGCTCCATTCACCATTGCCATCACTAGTCTCAACTAAAACTCTAGTGACCGCACCAGTTCCAAGACGACCTTCCAAAATACGCACCTTGTAATCAGTCAACTCAAGCTTTGATAGCTCTGGATAAAAGCTTTCTAATCCAGATCTTAATGCGTTATCAATAGCATTAACTGGACCATTTCCCACACCATTTGCGGAGATGCTTTCACCCTTTGCTTTGATTTTAACTGTTGCCTTACTTGTTACTTTTCCAGATTCATCCTGATGAACTGTGGTTTGCCAATCTTCAATAGTGAAAAAACTTGGACGCTTACCCAAAACCTCAGTGCGAAGAAGTAATTCAAAGGATGCATCGGCTGCTTCAAAGGTAAAGCCTTTACCTTCAAGCTCCTTAACCTTTTCAACTACTCTGGCGATCAAGTTCTTATCCCCACCCAAATCAATACCAAGCTCAACAGATTTAAGTTCAATTGAGGCACGTCCTGCCATCTCCGAGACCAACATTCGCATGTCATTGCCAACAGATTCTGGTGTTTCATGTTGATACATCATGGGATCAACCTTGATTGCAGATGCATGAAGTCCTGCCTTATGGGCAAAGGCTGAGGTGCCAACATATGGCTGACGGGCACTTGGTGCAACGTTTGTAATCTCAGCAACTGCATGTGAGATGCGAAAAGCCTCTTGCAATTTGCCTTTAGGTAAGACAGTTTTATTCTTTTTTAACTCTAGATTTGCAATTATATTTACTAGGTCAGCATTACCTGTTCGTTCACCATATCCATTTAATGTTCCTTGAACATGGGTCACACCAGCAGATATTGCCGCTAAAGAGTTCGCAACTGCGCACCCAGTGTCATTGTGGCAATGAATACCAAGACGTGCTTTTGAGGCAGTTAATACCTCATGCACAATATTTGATAACTCATCTGGCAGCATGCCACCATTTGTGTCACAAAGTGCAACTACATCAGCACCGGCCTCCGCCGCCACTCTTATCACCTCAAGTGCATAAGCTTTATTTGAAATATATCCATCAAAGAAATGCTCGGCATCTAAGAACACTCGTTGTCCACCTGACTTTAGAAATTTAATTGAATCTGCAATCATCGCCAGGTTTTCATCTAATTGAGTCTTTAATGCCAGATCAACATGGCGATCATGGCTTTTTGCCACAAGTGTCACCGCAGCTGCTTTTGAATCAACTAATGCCCTAAGTAGTTGATCATCGGCAGCTTTAACACCAGGTCTCCTAGTTGCACCAAATGCAACAAAGGTGGCATTTTTAAGTTTTAACTCAGTTTGTGCTAATTTAAAAAACTCAGTGTCCTTAGGGTTAGCTCCCGGCCAGCCACCCTCAATAAAACCAACACCTAAATCATCTAAGTGTCTTGCAATGGTTAACTTATCGTGGACTGAAAGATTTAAGCCCTCTTGTTGGGCGCCATCACGAAGTGTGGTGTCATAGATATGAAATGAATCATTTATTGACATCAGATAACTCTTTTATTCCAGCCATGCTTATCAGCTGCTGTGCCATGTTGAATCGCTAGCAATGCTGCTCGAATCTCATTAGTTATTACACCAGGTTGGCCATCACCAGTTTGCCAGGTGCCATGAATACTTTTTGCAGCACCTACTGCTGAGACAACCGCAGCAGTGCCACATGCAAATATCTCAGTTATCTCACCTGATTTAACGCCGTCGCGCCAATCATCAATTGAGATCATCCCCTCTTCAGTTTTATATCCGAGATCTGCTGCCAAAGTTAATATTGAATCTCGGGTAATGCCAGGAAGTAATGTGCCAGTCAACTTTGGTGTAATAATCTTGGCAGCTTTGCCACTTCCTTTAATGAAGTAGAGATTCATTCCGCCCATCTCCTCTACCCATTTGCGTTCAACCGCATCTATGTAGGCAACCTGATCACAACCCTCTTTAGCTGCTTGTTTTTGTGCAAGCAGGGAAGCTGCGTAATTTCCACCGCACTTTGCCTCACCTGTGCCACCTAATGCTGCTCTTACATACTCAGTTGAGATCCAAACAGTTACCGCTTTTGCAGCATTAAAGTAAGCAGAGGCAGGAGTTGCAATCAATATGTATGTAGCGTGATTTGATGGGCGCACACCAAGTCCAACCTCAGTTGCAATCATAAATGGGCGAATATATAAAGATTCGCCAACCTTCTTTGGTACCCAACCCGCATCTACCTTTACTAACTCCTCAATGGTTTTAACAAAGAAATCAACTGGCATCTCAGGTAAGGCAATCCTGGCCGCAGATTTTGCAAAGCGTTTTGCATTTGCATCTGGCCTAAATAATGAAACTCCACCATCTGGCTGTGAATATGCTTTCATTCCTTCAAATATTTCTTGGCCATAATGAAAGACCATTGCCGCTGGATCTAAAGTGATTGGGCCATATGGTTGTAATTTTGCATCATCCCAACCAGTTTCCTCACTCCAAGTAGCAACCACCATATTGTCTGTGTAGTACTTACCAAAGCCGGAATTGGCAACTCGCTTATCGCGCTCAGCTGCGCTTATTGGATTTGAATTTGGATTACTTATTACTTTCATGAGACTCCAGCCACTAATGCATCACCAATTTCGGTAGTTGATCGCTTCTTATCTGCGCGAGCAGCTAGATCCTTAGCCACCGCAACCTCCACATCATTTGCTGCTTTATCTTGCCCAAGATGATTTAGCATCATTGCTACCGATAATACCGTTGCAGTTGGGTCGGCTAAATTCTTACCAGCAATATCTGGAGCTGAACCATGGACCGGCTCAAACATCGAAGGAAACTGTCCAGTTGGATTGATATTTCCACTAGCTGCTAGGCCAATACCACCACAGATTGCAGCTGCGATATCAGTAATGATGTCGCCAAATAAATTATCAGTTACCACTACATCAAATCTCTCTGGATTAGTAACAAAAAACATTGATGCCGCATCCACATGTAGGTAATCGGTTGTGACTTGCGGAAAATCCTTAGCCACCTCATTAAAAACCCGAGTCCAAAGTCCACCTGCTCGAGTCAACACATTGTTCTTGTGCACCAAGGTAAGTTTTTTGCGTGGGCGAATCATCGCTCGATTAAAGGCATCTCGAATTACTCGCTCCACACCCTTATAGGTATTAATTGATTCTTCAATTGCTAACTCTTTATTTGTTCCCTCATCTTTAAGTGAGCCAGCACCAACATATAACCCTTCAGTGCCCTCTCTGACTACGATGAAATCAATTCCCTTGTTGTTTGTAATAGGGGATGTAACTCCTGGAAATAATTTTGCTGGTCTTAGATTTATGTAATGTTCAAAGGCAAATCGAAGCTTGAGTAATAAGCCTCGCTCTAATACCCCACTTGGCACAGTTGGATCCCCTACTGCCCCCAATAAAATTACATCAGATTTAGCTAACTCTGCCATGACTGAATCTGGCAATGTTTCCTTGGTTTTATGCCAGTAAGCAGCACCCAATTCGTAATTAGTTTTCTTAAACTCTAAATCATATTTTTTGGCTACTGTATCCAAGACCCGTAAGCCTTGAGTTACTACCTCAGGTCCGATGCCATCTCCGGGGATTGTTGCTAAGTTATAAGTTTTCACTCATTCACCAAATTCACAAAGCGAACTAAGGATGCCCCAGTCTCTTTTGCAATCACATCAATAATCTCTTTTGGAATAACTGAATCGACAGTTAATGCCATCAACGCCTGGCCACCCTCTTGGGTACGACCAACCTGCATATCTGCGATGTTAATCTTCAACTTACCTAATGCATTTCCAACTACACCAACTACACCAGGTCGGTCGGCATACCTTAGGAATAGCAAATTATTGGTAGGCTTTAAATCTAGATCTAATTGATCTATGCCAACAATCTTTTCAACCTGTTTGATTCCCATTAATGTGCCACTTACCAGTACCTGGCTGCCATCAGCACACGCCGCCCGCACTGAAACTAAATTACGATGATCTGGGCTTTCAGAATCAGTTGAAACCGTTGAGCTAATTAATCTTTCAGTTGCTAATGCTGGGGCGTTTACATACGTAACATCTTCAGCTCCCATCGCAAGGAGTGCTCCCTTTAGCGCGCTAGTTGCAAGTATTGAAACATCAAGGGATGAGATCTCACCGCGAACTTCAACATCAATTGCAGAAATAACATCCTCGGCTAGTGCAGTAGCAACTTGCGCTAATTTTTCGACAAGTGGTAGGGCTGGTCTAACCGCTTCATCGATTGCGCCACCTTTTACATTTACTGCATCTGGAACTAATTCACCAGATAAAGCTTTTCTAACTGAAATAGCCACAGCAATTCCAGCCCGTTCCTGTGCTTCATTAGTTGAAGCACCCAAGTGAGGTGTAGCAACCACATTGTCTAATGTAAACAAAGGTGAATCTGTGCATGGTTCAGTAGCAAAAACATCAAGTCCGGCGCCGGCAACTCTTCCAGATTTCAAAGCTTCATATAGTGCTGCCTCATCTAACACACCGCCACGGGCAGCATTGATAATTCGAACAGAGGGCTTAACTTTTTTAAGCGCTTGCTCACCGATTAAATTAGCTGTTTCTTTTGTCTTTGGTAGGTGAATTGTGATGAAATCACTTATCTTAAGTAGCTCATCGAGTTCAACTAACCTGACATCTAATTGCGCAGCACGTGCTGGCTGAAGATATGGATCATATGCAACTACATTCATTCCAAATGCTTGCATTCGGTGCGCAACCAACTGCCCTATCCGCCCAAAACCAACAATTCCTAAAGTTTTTTCAAACAATTCAGCACCAGTATATTTAGAGCGCGCCCATTTCCCATTACGAAGGGCAGCGTGAGCTGGTGAAATAAATCTAGCTGAAGCTAGAAGTAATCCAATTGCAATTTCAGCAGCTGAAACAATATTTGATGTTGGTGCATTTACTACCATCACACCAGCCGCAGTTGCCGCTGGTATTTCAACATTATCTAAGCCCACACCTGCTCTAGCGATTACCTTTAACCCTTTTGCTGCAGCAATTGCCTCGGCATCCATCTTGGTTGCAGAGCGGATTAAAACCGCATCTACTCCCTTAGAAAGTGCTGCTAGTAATTCACTGCGATCTGCACCGTTGCAATTGCGCACCTCAAACTCAGGTCCTAA
>SHVD01000047.1 GCA_009691185.1 Candidatus Nanopelagicaceae bacterium
AATCTGGTGGGCAACAACAAGGTGGGCAACAATCTGGTGGGCAACAATCTGGTGGCCAACAATCTGGCGGATTTAACCCTGGCGGCCAACAATCTGGCGGATTTAACCCTGGCGGCCAACAATCTGGTGGCCAACAATCTGGCGGATTTAACCCTGGCGGCCAACAATCAGGCGGCCAACAATCAGGCGGCCAACAATCTGGCGGAGTAACTAGTGGGCCTGGAGTTTATTACGTACCACCTTCCGGTGGCGGCGTAGGTTACGTACCACCTTCCGGTGGCGGCGTAGGTTACGTACCACCTTCCGGTGGTTTATTAGATTACAAACCACCTTCCGGCGGAGTTGAAGCACTACCTACTGGTCCCGCAAATTCATTTCAGCCAAGTCAGGTTGCCGGATTTACACAAAACCAAATGGCAGCTTTTAAGCCAGATCAAATGGCACAGATGACACCAAATGCTGTTGGTGCTTTTAGCGCCCAGCAAATTCAAGCATTACCACCTTCAGCAATGGCCGGTATGAATGCTGACCAAATGAAAGCACTACCACCTTCAGCAATGGCTGGAATGGGCGCGCAACAATTTGGGCAACTACCACCTTCAGCAATGGCTGGTATGGGCGCGCAACAATTTGGGCAACTACCACCAGCAGCATTTGCTGGAATGACTCAACAACAGATGGGTCAGCTAGCCGCAACAACAATGAAGGCATTTGATGCAAAAGGAATTGGCGCAATGGCACCTGCCGCATTTGCTGGAATGAATGCTGACCAAATGAAAGCACTACCACCTTCAGCTATGTCTGGCATGGTTGCTGAGCAATTAAATCAATTAACACCTGCCGCATTTAAGGCGATGGGAACACAACAGTTCCAACAACTACCACCAGCAGCATTTGCTGGAATGACTCAACAACAGATGGGTCAAATGCCACCTACTGCAATGAAAACATTTGATTCCAAGGATCTTGGCGCAATGGCACCTGCCGCATTTGCTGGAATGAATGCCAATCAAATGAAAGCACTACCACCTTCAGCTATGTCTGGCATGGTTGCTGAGCAATTAAATCAATTAACACCTGCCGCATTTAAGGCGATGGGAACACAACAGTTACAACAACTACCACCAGCAGCATTTGCTGGAATGACTCAACAACAGATGGGTCAAATGCCACCTACTGCAATTAAAGGACTAAGTGCTGCTTCACTTGGAGAGCTACCTGCAACAGCGTTGGCGGGATTAACTACAGCTCAAGGTAAAGGTTTAAGTGCTACTCAACTAGGAGCTTTTAAACCTGAACAAAAAGCTGCAATACCTGACAGTGTAAAAAATGCATTAAGTGCTGCCCAGAAGGCAGCCCTCGGTATTGGTTAATTAAAATTTAAAGAAAGTGGATACCTTCCTTCGCTTCTTTAAACCAAGAATTGAAATTAGAGCCTTCCGATAAATATGGAAGGCTCTTATTTTATTTCAACAAATTAGTGTGCAAAAACAACTCAATTTTGGTTACTAATCTAAAGTTGCTAGGCTTATCATATTATGGCAAAGAAAAAATCATTATTTAAGAAGCTGCGCAAAAGCGCGAGCTCACTGGTGGCAGAGCCAGAGGCACCAGTTGATGAGGCGATCTTAGAAGCAATTGCCAAACCTAAAATTGAAGCACCAGTAGCTCCTGCCATTGTTAGAAAACCTTATATCGCACCTAAAAAAACCTATCCAGCAAAAATTGAGATTGAAGTGAATAAAACTGATCTCTTCGGTGTTTTATTACTCGCTAAGCAAGCTGCGATTGAAGACTCTGGTAAGAGTGAGTATGTCGGTGAGTTGTATTCAATTGATTCTGATGAAGAACGAGTTGCAACTTACTTGTTTCAAGCAAAATTACCAGGATATAACGGATGGTTGTGGGCGGTCACTGCAGCCAAAGTTGATGAGGCAAGTGCTGCCACAATTTGTGATGTTGTTTTATTACCAGGTGCAAAAGCATTGCTGGCTCCTAATTGGGTGCCATACTCACAAAGAATTCAGCCAGGTGATATTGGAGTTGGCGATATTGTGCCAACTGCTCCAGATGATGAGCGATTAACTCCATCATATGCATCCCTTCCTGAGGATGAGGAGTTAGAGGTTTCACAATTATTTGAATTTGGTTTAGGAAGAGCGCGAGTGTTATCAGTTGTTGGCCGTGATGCTGCGAGTAAGCGATGGTATGAAGGTGATCGTGGACCACGCGCTGCAATTGCAAAAGCTGCGCCAAAACCATGCTCCTCTTGTGGATTTTTTATTCCAATTGCCGGTTCACTTCGTGGGGCATTTGGTGTTTGCTCTAACGCCATTTCACCTGAGGATGCACGGGTGGTCTCCTTTGATCATGGCTGTGGCGCACACTCAGAGGCGCTAATTAAGGCTGAATAACCACTAACGCCCACCTTGTTAAGTGGGTTAAACTACACGCCTGTCCATCCATAGATGGCCTAAACGAATACTAAATTTTGAAGGGAGATACCAATGCCTAGTGGTCGCGTTAAATGGTTTAGTTTGGAAAAAGGTTTTGGTTTTATTTCCAATGATGAAGGTGAAGATGTTTATCTTGCGGCTGCAGCATTGCCTGAAGGAGTTGCAACTGTTAAGCCTGGAACAAAGTTAGAGTTTTCTATTGCAGATGGCAGACGTGGCCCACAAGCACTCTCAGTTTCAATTGTTGAAGCCCCACCAACCATGTCAACAGGTTCACGTGGGAAAAATGATGATTTAGCGGCAATGATTGAAGATACGATTAAAATTTTAGATCGCTATAGCAACTCACTTCGCAGCGGCCGAGCAAACTCAGCTGATGCTGAGCGGCTAGCAAAGGTTTTGCGCGGTGTAGCCTCGCAAGTAGATGGTAATTAAAGCGCGCTTTTTCGACCGCGTTTGATTGTGTAGCGAAGGCCAACTACACCAAGTAATGCACCAATCAGGCAGATCCATAAAACAGTGGAGCTGGCATTCATTACGATGGCAAATACTAAGGCAATTATCCAAAGTACTATGCCCATAGCAATTACAAAAACTGCCTCTTTCATATCTTGATACTACTCCTAGAGTCCACTGATTAAAACCAAAGTAACCATGCCAAATAAAATTGCAATTGTTACCAACCGGCGAAACTTTGCGCTCATCATTTACTGATTGCCGCCACAACATAATCAATACATTTAGTAAGGGCGTCAATATCATCTGGTTCAACCGCAGGGAACATACCAATTCGTAGTTGGTTCTTTCCAAGTTTGCGATAAGAGTCAGTATCAATAATGCCATTAGCACGTAATATTTTTGAAACCTCAAGTGCGTCAATTGAGTCAATTAAATTAATGGTGCCAACTACTTTAGATCGCATGGCAGGATCGGTTACAAATGGCGTGGTGTAGCTAGTTTTCTCTGCCCAGTTATAAAGTCGAGTTGCTGAATCTTCACTTCGCCCGGCTGCAAACTTTAAGCCACCTTTATCATTCATCCATTTAATTTGTTCAGCTAATAAAATTAATGTAGCAAGTGCAGGTGTGTTGTAGGTTTGATCAAGACGGGAGTTTTCAATTGCAATTGACAGATCAAAAAATGCTGGCACCCATCTACCACTTGCTTTTATTTTCTCAACCCGCGTGATTGCTGCTGGGCTCATAATTGCAATCCATAACCCGCCATCAGAGGCAAATGATTTTTGGGGTGCAAAGTAATAACAATCTGACTGTGAAATATCTAGTGATAATCCACCAGCAGCACTTGTGGCATCAACCAAAATCAATGCGCCATCAGAGCCCTTTGGTCTGATGATTGGCATCATCACACCAGTGCTAGTTTCATTATGGGTTAAGGCGTAAGCATCAATATCTGCTTCTATTTTTACAACTGGGTGAGATCCTGGCTCAGCGTTAATTACAGTGGGATCTGTAATCATTGGCGCAGCTTTTGCAGCGGCTGCAAATTTGGAGGAGAACTCACCAAAGACTAAGTGCTGTGATTTCTTTTCAATTAAGCCAAAGGTTGCAATATCCCAAAAGGCGGTTGAGCCACCATTTCCAAGTACTACTTCATAACCATCTGGTAATGAAAATAAGGAGCTCAAACCACTTCGCACTGCGCCCACTACCTCTTTGACTGGTTTTTGCCGGTGGCTTGTTCCTAAAACTTTTCCATAATTACTAGCTAGATTTGCAAGTGAGTTGGGCAAAATTTTTGATGGGCCACAGCCAAATCTGCCATCGAATGGCTTTAGATTTTCTGGGATCTTTATTTCACTCATTGGTAGATATTAGGGGTTGAGTCGTTTAATCTGCCAATTATTATCTTTAACCCTTAAATATCGAATTCGATCATGCAGCCGTGAGTACCGCCCTTGCCAAAATTCAATTGATATTGGGTTGACCACATAACCTCCCCAAAAATCTGGTCGAGGAATTACCGAACCTTCTGGCCATTTGGTTTCAAACTCGGCATAGCGTTTTTCTAATTCAGCCCTTGATGATAATTCATCAGATTGCGCACTCGCCCAGGCGCCAATTTGTGAACCGCGTGGACGAGAAGTGAAATAATTATCTGATTCAGCCTCACTTATTTTGCTCGCGCTACCAATCACAATTACTTGTCGCTCCATTGGATACCAAGGAAAAAGTAGGCAGACATTATTATTTTTTGTTATCTGTTTTGCCTTACGAGAGTCATAATTTGAAAAGAAAGTGAAACCCTGATCGGTTAAGTCTTTCAGCAAAACAGTTCTACTTGTTGGTTGATCATCAACCTCAGTTGATAAGACCATGGCATTTGCCTCCACCACAATCTCATTGCTTGCCGCCTCATTTAGCCAAGTATTAAAAAGCTCTATCGGATTCGCTGGTAGTTCGACCTCAATTAATCCATGCTCACCATACTGGCGGCGCATTGCTGCGATATCTTCTCGGTTTGGCATCTTGGGAAAATCTTACAACCCTTTCCAGTTTGGTTACTTTGCATTTAGGTAGCACAATAGACACCATAAACTAGCTGGCGTAAGGGAGTTTTTCAGTGGCAGATAATTTCAAGCCCGGCCTAGAGGGTGTAATTGCTTTCGAATCAAAAATTGCTGAACCTGATAAAGAAGGTAGCGCACTTAGATACCGCGGCGTTGATATTGAAGATTTAGTTGGCCGAGTCACCTTTGGAAATGTTTGGGGATTATTAGTGGACGATGAATTTAATCCTGGACTTCCACCGGCAGAGCCGTTTTTAATTCCAGTTCACACCGGTGATGTTCGAGTTGATGTGCAATCTGCAATTGCAATGCTCACTCCTGCTTGGGGATTAAAACCACTGCTTGATATTTCAGATGATGAGGCAAGAAGTAATTTAGCCAGAGTTTCAGTGATGGTCTTGTCATATGTTGCCCAATCAGCCCGCGGCACAATTGCGCAAGTTATTCCGCAATCAGAGATTGATAAAGCACACACGGTAGTTGAGCGAATGATGATTCGTTGGCGCGGTGAACCAGATCCAGTTCATATCCGAGCAATTGATGCCTACTTTGTCTCAGCTGCAGAGCACGGAATGAATGCATCCACCTTTACGGGTCGAGTAATTGCATCAACTGGCGCGGATGTTGCAGCATCTATTTCAGGTGCAATTGGTGCGATGAGTGGGCCATTACATGGTGGCGCTCCTGCTCGAGTTCTCAACATGATTGAAGTGGTAGAAAAAACAGGTAATGCTGAACAATATGTAAAATCAATTTTAGATAAGGGTGAGCGCTTGATGGGATTTGGTCACCGGGTATATCGAGCAGAGGATCCAAGGGCTCGTACCTTACGTCGCACTGCAAAAGAATTAAATGCACCAAGATATGAGGTGGCATTAGCACTTGAAAAGGCAGCTTTAGCTGAATTAAAAGCGCGCCAACCAGATAGAGTATTAGAAACTAATGTTGAGTTCTGGGCAGCCATAATTTTAGATTTTGCTACAGTTCCTGCCAACTTGTTTACATCAATGTTTACTGCGGCAAGAACTGCCGGCTGGTCAGCACACATCTTGGAACAAAAGCGAACTGGTCGAATTATTCGACCATCAGCTAGGTATGTAGGTCATGGGCCGCGTAAGCCAAAGGATGTTACAGGCTGGGATGAGAGCGTAGAGTCACTTCACTCCTAAGATTATCCAATGGCGAGTAGATCAATTGTTTGGTTTAGACGAGACTTAAGAATTAATGACAACCCAGCGTTGCTTGCTGCACTGGAAGAAAGTGATGAGATAGTTCCAGTATTTATCTTAGATCCAACCCTAATAAAGAGTGCTGGTAGTAAGCGTCTGGCATACCTTGGACAATCACTGCATCATCTAGATGACTCACTTGATAAAAAGCTAAATGTAATTACTGGGGATCAAATATCTGTATTAAATGACTTAATAAAGCGATACAACGCTACTGCTGTTCATATTTCAGCAGAGTATGAACCATATGGCGCTACTCGAGATAATAAAATTGAAGAGTCTGGAATTAAATTAATTAGAACTGGTTCACCTTACGCAGTAGCACCTGGCAGAGTTCGAAAGCCAAGTGATGCAACGCCCTACCGGGTTTACACACCTTTCTATAGAGCATGGTGTGCTCATGGTTGGCGTAAACCAGCGGGTACTCCAAAGATAATTAATGCAGTTAAACCAGGAGGTGATGATCGCAATTTTCCAGATTGGAAATTGCCAGCGGGCACGAAAATAACGCCAGCTGGTGAGCTAGCAGCAATTGAGAGATTTAAGTACTTTCAAAAAAATGGATTAGCTGAGTATGACCAGGCAAGAAATATTTCGGGTATCGACGGCACTAGCAAAATGAGTGCTCATCTTAAGTGGGGAGAGATCCACCCTAGAACACTATTAGCACCGTTGGGTGAAAGCACGGCGCATGATGTTTTTCGAAAAGAGATTGCCTGGCGGGAGTTTTACGCTGATGTGTTATTTCACAACCAACATACAGAAACAGATTACTACGCGCCACAATTTGCAAAGATGCGATATGACAAACCAGGGAAACAATTTACGGCTTGGTGTGAGGGAAAGACTGGGTACCCATTTGTTGATGCTGCAATGCGACAGATGTTGATTGAAGGATGGATGCACAACCGGACACGAATGGTGGTGGCATCTTTTCTAGTTAAAGATTTACACCTAGAGTGGCAATTAGGTGAAAGATTTTTTAAAGAGCATTTAATTGATTACGACGTTGCCTCTAATGCTCATGGCTGGCAATGGACAGCAGGATGCGGTACAGATGCCTCCCCTTACTATCGAATATTTAATCCTGTAGAGCAGGGAAAACGGTTTGATGAAGAGGGTGATTATGTTCGAAAGTATGCACCTGAACTTGCGCATATAAAAGGTATTGAAATACATGAACCCTGGGAACATCCTGATGGATATAGCAAGGGGTATGTAAAACCAATTGTTGATCACAAGACCGAAAGAATTGAGTCACTCACCCGGCTTGAAGAGATAAAGGTAAATAAGCCAGCTTATCCAAAGGAATAAAATGAATAAATATGATGTGATAATTATTGGCGCAGGCCATAATGGACTGGTTGCTGCATCATATTTAGCAAAAGCTGGCAAAAAAGTATTAATGCTTGAAGCAAATAATGAGGTTGGTGGTGCTGCAACCTCTGAGCAAGTTTTTGCAGGAGTAGATGCCCGGCTATCACGGTACTCATATTTGGTCTCGTTACTGCCTGATCAAATTCTTTTAGATCTAGATTTAAAGTTTGAAACCATCTCTCGCAAAATATCCTCCTACACGCCTTATCTAAAAAATGGCATTCAAGCCGGTTTATTAGTGAAAAGAGTTTGGGATCAATCAAATGTTGAATCTTTTAAATCTCTAACTAATACAGAGGCGGAGAGCAAGGCTTGGTATAAGTTTTATGATCAGGTGAGTAAATTTGCCAAAGTAGTATCACCTACCTTACTTAAGCCACTACCAACAAAGAGTGAGATAAAAAATACGCTGGCAGATGATCAAATTTGGCAGATGTTAATTGAACAATCACTTGGGAAGACACTTGATGAGAGATTTGAAGATGATTTAGTAAAAGGTGTGATTCTTACCGATGGCTTAATTGGTACTTTTTCATCCGCTTATGAAATGCAAACAAATATATGTTTTATCTATCATTTGATTGGTAATGGCAGTGGAGAGTGGAAGGTGCCAAAAGGAGGCATGGGCGCACTAGTTTCAGAGTTACACAAAAAAGCTAAATCACTTGGGGTAGATATCAAAGTTAACTCAAAGGTTGAATCAGTAAGTGCCACAGATTCACAAGTTGATATTGAATTAGAAAGTGGTGAAAAATTCTCGGCTAATTATCTGCTTTCAAATGCTGCGCCACAAGTGCTGGCACAACTAATGGGACAAGAGAAACCTAAATCCTTGGAAGGCTCACAGATCAAAATTAATATGGTGCTTAAGAGCTTGCCTAAATTTAAGTCTGGGATTGATCCCAAAGATGCCTTTGTCGGAACATTGCATATAAATGAGAGTTTTACCCAATTAGAAAAGGCGTATTGCGAGGCAAAATCTGGGCTCTTTCCAAATGAGCTGCCGCTAGAAATGTATTGCCACACCCTGACTGATACCTCCATTCTTTCTGATGATTTGCATCGGCAGGGTTATCACACATTAACCATCTTTGGCATTCATACCCCAGCACACTTATTTGATAAGCAGCCAAATGAGGTTAAAGAGGTTGCTAAGAAACGTGCATTATCCGCCTTGAATCAATACTTAGACGCACCGATTGAAAACCATTTGGCTACGGATTCAAAGGGTAATTTATGTATTGAGATTAAATCTCCACTTGATCTAGAGCAAGAGTTAGCACTGCCACGGGGCAATATATTTCAAAAAGATTTATCTTTTCCATTCAAAGATGATGAATCAAAACTGGTTTGGGGAGTGGAAACAAATCATCCCAAAGTCTTTTTGTGTGGCGCCGGTGCAATTAGGGGCGGCGGTGTAAGTGGTATTTCAGGGCACAACGCTGCGATGGCAGTTTTAGAATTAAACTAAAAAGTTAGAAAATTGCCAAGGATCACTCTCGTCATACTTACGATTATTCCATCCCTTAAATAAATCATTGCGATGCATAAGCGGATCCCAATCTGCAGCAGCGGAGTGATAACCGCCCCAGTATCTTTCTGCATAACCTAACACCTCTTGCCAAGGAAGATCATCCGGCACCTTGTAGCCAGAGTTTGGATTAGCCATCGCCCAGGCAACTGCTGCATATACCGCACTCGCCACCTGCACAGTAGTTGCTGATTGTTTCGGAATTAATTTTCTAGAATCGTGGATATTAAGTAGGGAGCCAGTCCACCAAGATTTATATGCATGTCCCATCAGCAATACTCCAAGTCGATCATCACCATCAATAATCTCTTCATTCATAATCCGCTGATTTGTTGTTAAATCCCATTGACGCATCTCAAGTTCATGCATCGATGCCACCGCTGCATCAGTGGGGCAGTAGGCGTAGTGAACAGTCGGGCGATAGATCGCCTTATTTGAATCCCAAACAGTTAGATGATCACTAATGGTAAAAGCTTCACCATGGCGAATTACCATGCCAGTGGTCTCCATGTTGGGCACCCATGATCTAACCCAAGTTTTAGCACCTGGTTGAGCGATACAGATCTGATTTTTTGGTCCATCTAAATGCTGATAAGCATTAGCAGGCAAGGTTTTTTCATGTGTACCCCAACCCATCTCAGCTGGAGCGATACCCTCTTCATAAAATCCCTCAACT
>SHVD01000003.1 GCA_009691185.1 Candidatus Nanopelagicaceae bacterium
GTTTTTGGGTAGGGGTATTAAATCCAAAATCAATAGTCTTCTTCGCAGCGATCTTGCCGCAGTTTGTTGATCAAGGTAAAAACAATCTCACTGCGCAACTGCTTTTTTTAGGTTCAATCTTCGCTCTTGTCGCACTGATCTCAGATGGTACTTACGGTATTTTAGCGGGCACCATCCGTGCCTGGCTTGCCGGGGATATGCGCAGGCTGATCTTTATGCGTCGCTTTGGTGGTGTGGTGATGATCGCTCTAGGCATCTTCACCATCGCCTCAGCGGTAATACTTGGCTAACTGCTTAAATTTCTCGTGGCGATATCACTTTATGTCAGTTGCTAGGGGCAGACTTATCATCAACAAAACCTAATTAAGGCACAGAAGCTGTGCGACGAGAAACGAGTTGAATAATGGCATCATCTAATGCAGTTGGCAGTGCACGTGAATTTATTTCACCTTCGGATTTAACATTTTCTTGGGGCTCATGTCATCGCTGCCTCTGGCTTAATTACAACCATGGCCTGCGCACACCGGGCTTTATGCCTTTAGTGGGTGATCTAGCAAATATGCAAGAGAATTACTTTGCTTCCAAAACAACTGCAGATATCGCACCAGTTTTACCAGCTGGCAAAGTGGCCTCCTTAGGTGGTTGGGTTAAATCGGCTCTGATTCCAGTCAATGGCAGCAACTCTCAATTTGCAATCCGCGGCAAGTATGATCTTTTGATTGAATTTGCAGATGGTACTTACGGAGTGATTGATTGTAAGTTTCAGGCGAAGGATTCAGATAAAACTGATCTTTATCAGCCACAACTTGAGGCGTATGCATTTGCGCTAGAGAATCCAGCAACTGGTGAGCCAAAACCAGTTTCATTGATAGGTTTATTAGTCTGGTCCTTATTAGAGCCAGCTGGTGATGTCAACAAAGGATTTGGCTTAAAACTAAAACATAGTTGGCGGCCAATTACTCGAAACCCAGCGGCGCTTTCAACTAGGTTGACTGATTTTATTACGGTGGTCACCGGTGAGATGCCAGCAGCTAAAGATAATTGCGATATGTGTAATTACTTAACGCAGCGCCGAGATTTTATTGGCGCAAAGTAGCAGTAGATCTAGACATCATCCTCAGCAAACTCAGTATTATCTGTCTTGCTTTTTTTTATCGCATCCTTTGCATCAGATGCGTAGGTATGAGATACATACTCTTGCTTTGATAACTGAGCAATTTTTTCCATTAGTTGATTAGTCAAAGTTCTAAGTAACACTTGATCAGTTGAATCACCATCAAGGTAAATAGCCTCACCAAATATCATCTCAACTCGCCTTACCTTTGGCACCACCTGACCAGTTGGTTGAATCTCTGCAGTATTAAACATGGCAACTGGGATAATTGGCGCCCCAGATTCAATTGCTAACCGGGCAATACCGGTGCGCCCCTTATAAAGGCGGCCATCTGGTGATCTTGTTCCTTCTGGATAAATTCCAATGCAGTGACCCTCTTTTAACAAGCGCAAACCAGTTAATAAAGCTGCCTCACTTCGCTTGCCACCAGAGCGATCAATCGGCACCTGACCTAAAGCGATAAAGGTTAATTTCTTAATGAAGCCAGCTATACCTGGTGAGGTGAAGTACTCACTCTTTGCTAAAAAGGTGACATTACGCGGGACAACTAGTGGCATAAAGATTGAGTCACTAAATGAGAGGTGATTTGATGCGATAATTACCGCTCCGTTGGTGGGCACATTTCGAAGACCAGTAACCTTTGGCCTAAAGAGCAACATCAAAAGTGGAATCAAAAAGGATTTCAACAGCCGATATGCCATATCCCCTAATTTAGTGGCAAAGGGAATCTATGACACCATCTGAGCGTGAATTCAATTCCAAATGCTGCAGGATTCACCCTTTCTGGGGGGAAAATCGGCGTTTTAGTTTTGCATGGATTTACCAGCACACCGATTGCTATCAAACCCTGGGCAAATTTTTTTAACCAACAAGGATTTACCGTGAGTGCGCCATTACTTCCGGGCCATGGCAGCAATTGGCAAGAGCTCAATGAAATGAGTTGGCAGGATTGGTATGCCGCGGTCGAAAGTTCTTTTAATGAGTTAAGAAGTAAGTGTGAACGAGTTTTTATCGCTGGCTTCTCAATGGGCGGCACGTTAGCACTTAGGTTGTGTCAGATTCATGGCAATCAGATTGAAGGGCTGATGCTACTTAATACCCCAATTTATGATCGCAGGTGGTTTATAAAGTTAGTGCCGTTGGTCAAATTTTTTATTCCTTCAATTAAAAAAGGCCCAACAGATGTTGCCGCCCCCAAAGCACCAAAACACGCATATGCTCGCACCCCGCTCAAAGCATTTGATTCCCTGCGCCAACTTTGGCAGGTTGTTGAGCGAGATTTATATCTGATTGATTTACCAATTATGGTCGCCTATTCAATTAATGATCACGCAGTTGATCCGGCAAACTCGCAAACTATAGTAGATAATATTTTTTCAGTAGATGTCAGAGAGGTAGTATTTGAAAATTCTTATCACAATGTCTCAATTGATTTTGATTCGCAGCAGTTAAATATCGAAAGTAAATTATTTATCGAAGATGTGCTAGCCGGAAAATTAAAGCGGGGAAGTGATTTTAATGAGTCAGATATCGTCGATGCTCAATTTGATTCAATTATCTCGGGCTTATCACTTGATCAATCAGCACCGACCACCTATCTGGATGAATTATCCAGAATTGAAGAATCAGAGCGGTTTATACCACCAAATCCTAAAAAGATTGATCTAGATAAGATGCAGCGAATAGCTGCCGCCTTATTTGTTGGTAGCAGTTTTTACCTTCTTTTATTTGGTTTTACTGATTTTGAAATCTTTGGTCCTTGGCCAAGCATTTTGGGATATCTTACCTGCGTTGCCACAATAATCTGGCGCACAGCAAGAAGTGATGATGATTTTGAGGATGGGGCTAGCCTCTAACTAAATCAGCTGCGCCAATTACACCAGCATCATTACCAAACTTGGCGGCAATTACTTTTGGTAACAAATGAGTTCCTGCAAATGGCATATATTTTTCCATCGCAGCTCGCACTGGTGCTAAAAATAATTCACCAGCCTGCACCACCCCTCCGCCAACCACAATTGCTTGCGGATCAAGCAGTAATGTGTATGAGGCACAGGCACTTCCCAACCAATCTGCTTGCTTATTAAAGGCTGAAATTGCCAACTGGTCGCCATTTTTTGCAGCTTGAGTCAGAATCTCACCCGTTAAATTATTAATTTCACCAGCTGTCTCTAGCAAGGCTTTGCCAGCAACTGGATCAGCTGTGATTGCATCTTTTGCATAGCGCATTAAAGCGCTACCAGAGGCGTACTGTTCAATACAACCATGTGCTCCACAACCACACAAAATACCTTTTGGCTGCACAATCATGTGGCCAAACTCTGCGCCAATTCCATTTGCTCCCCTAAATAATTTGCCATCAATCACCAAACCACCACCCATGCCGGTGCCAATAATGAAAAACATAACTGGATTAAAGCCTTTTGCGTTACCAAACTTATACTCAGCCCACATCGCTGCATTGGCATCATTTTCAGCAATTACCGGCAAATCAAATACTTTTTTGATTTCAGCAACAAAGTTTAATTCACTTAAATTGGCAATATTTGGCGCACCAACAATTGTGCCTTGATCTGCAGAGATTAATGCAGCTACGCAAATACCAATTCCAGCAATTTCATGTTTGACGTTTAACTCTTTGATTAATTCAACAATTGTGGCAATAAGCTCTTTTCCACCAGCAGCTGGAGTTACTCTGCGCGCAGATTCAATAATTTTGCCACTACCATCGACAACACCACCTAATACTTTGGTGCCACCGATATCAATCCCAATTGTTAGCGAAGATGAGGCTATCTTTGTGCTCAATTAGTTTTCCAGTTTTTCCTTTAACTGTTTCAAAGCTAGATCAATGGTGGATTTCTCAGCTTTTATCCGCATAGTTGGTGGCACTGGCATTGAAAGTGCCACAGTTAATTCAAAGGTTACTTCAGTTTCATCGCCATTATCTTTAACAATATAAGCCCCACTCATTTCAGTAAGCAGATCTGCCTCCTCTAACGAAAAATCAACACGATCTGGATATGCAGACCAGTCGTAATTTAAAGTTGGCTTATCTTTCAACGCCCCTGCATCTACGGTGAGATTCACCTGGGTTGGTCGGCCCTGACCATCACTGACCAACACACTTGCCGTTTTAAATGAGGTTGACCATGAGGGGTAATTGGCAATATCAAACAAGACAGCTCTTACCTCATCGGCAGAGGCGGAGATTGCGATGGTGGAGGTGGATGTTTCAGACATGGGATTAGGTTACCGCTAGGTAGCAGTACCTCTCACCTACTTTAAATTAATATCGGCTTTTCCTAGCGTAATCCCCCCCTCTCCTAGTAGCGTGGGAGCATGAATCAAATAACTATTCCAGCCCTAGTCCCAGCCGCAATTGATGGCAATCTAACTAATTTGATCTCCGAACGTGCTTGGTTTGAACCAGAGCGCGTGCTTGTCTCTCGCCCAATGGGCGATGGTTGGCAACCAGTTACCGCTAAAGAGTATGAAGAGGAGATTAAATCAGTTGCCAAGGGTTTAATCGCAGCCGGTATTTCATTTGGTGATCGGGTTGCGATCATGGCAAAGACTCGTTATGAGTGGACTGTTTTAGATTTTGCAATTTGGTATGCAGGTGCAGTTTCAGTGCCAATTTATGAGACCTCAAGTGCCGAACAAGTGGAGTGGATTTTAACTGACTCTAGCGCGGTGGCAATAATTGTTGAAACACCAGCTCTTGTTGAACTGGTGACGCCAGTAATGCCATCTAGTTGTAAGAAGATTTGGAATATTACCTATAACGCACTTGCTACTTTATCTCATGAAGGAAAGGATGTAAGTGAAGAGGAGATAACCAAGCGCAGGGCTGGATTGAAGCCAGAAACTTTGGCAACTTTAATTTACACATCTGGCACTACTGGTAAGCCAAAGGGTGTGCAATTAACTCATGGAAATTTCCTGTCTGAGTGTGGAAATGTTGTAAACGGTGCCAGTGATTTGTTCTTAAAACCTGGTGGATCAACACTTTTGTTTTTGCCAGTTGCACACGTATTTGGTCGAATGGTCCAAATTGGTTCAATAACCGCAGGATTACACCTTGCCCATTGCAGTGATCTGACTAAATTGCCTAAAGACCTTGCATCATTTAAGCCAACTTTTGTATTAGCTGTACCTCGAATCTTTGAGAAAATTTATAACGGTGCAGAGGCAAAAGCTGAAGCAGGTGGCAAGGGAAAGATTTTCCGTAAGGCTGCAGAGGTGGCAATTGCCTATAGCCGAGCAACGGACACAAATAAAATTGCACCGCTACTTAAATTGCAACACGGCTTATTTGATAAATTGGTTTATTCCAAGATTCGCCATGGCTTAGGCGGCCGAGTTGAGGCTGCAATTTCAGGCGGTGCTCCGCTGGGTGAGCGACTTGGCCACTTCTATCGCGGTGCTGGCGTTCGAGTACTTGAAGGCTATGGATTAACCGAAACCACAGCTGGTGCCACACTTAATTTAACAGCTGCTCACAAAGTTGGCACCGTTGGTAAGCCCATTCCAGGAACCACAATAAAGATTGCTGAAGATGGTGAAGTCTTAATCAAAGGACCAATTGTGATGCAGGGTTATTGGCAAAACGAGGCCGCAAATAAAGAAACCTTCTCAGCAGATGGCTACTTTAAATCCGGAGATATTGGCATGATTGATGAACAAGGTTACTTATCAATCACTGGACGTAAGAAAGAGTTGATTGTTACCGCGGGTGGAAAAAATGTTGCACCAGCTGTTCTGGAAGATCGCCTTCGTTCCCATCCGTTGATCAGCCAATGCATGGTAGTTGGCGACAACAAACCATTTATCGCCGCTTTAATTACTATTGATCCAGATGCGTTTAAACCATGGGCAGTTGCGAACAAAAAAGAGGGTGCATCCATTGCTAATTTAACAAAGGATCCAACCTTACAATCTGTAATCCAAACTGCGGTTGATGAAACCAATAAAGCAGTCAGCCGTGCTGAATCGATTCGAAAGTTCATAATCTTGCCAGTTGATTTCACCATTCCTGGTGGACAATTAACCGCCAAGTTATCAGTGAAGCGGCATGTAGTTTCGCAGCAATTTGCTCGCGAAATTGATGAACTCTTCGCCTAAATCAGAACGTACTCGACTTGCTCGAGAGCTCCACGATGGGTTGGCCCAAGAGTTAAGCGCCTTTGGCTACCAACTTGATCAGATAATTGGTGATCACAAGTTGGACAACAAAAACCGAGGGTTATTAAGGCAGTTAAGGTTTTCGCTAAGTGGGATTATTAACCAAGTAAGAGATGAAATTTATGAGCTTCGAAATGAAAACTTAAAGGCATTTCCCCAACAGTTAGATGATCAGATGGCATCTTTATTATCTGCAAGTGAAATTAATTATCAGATATCTGGCGTTATTGAAGTTAATTCTGCCATCAAATTTGAATTACTCCGCGCTATTCGTGAATTAGTTTTAAATGCCAGATATCACTCAAATTGCGACAATATAAATATAAGTCTTGCTGAAAAAGTGATAACTATTTCAGATGATGGTATCGGTGGGGTTTCTAAGAAGGAAAGCTCATTTGGTATTACTGGTGTTATTGAGCGGCTTGGTTTAATTAATGCTGAATTAAAAATAGATTCCAATCAAGGTGGAACCACGATTCAAATTAAGTTCTAGATATGAAAATTATCTTAATTGATGATCATGCCCTAATCAGGGCGGCGATGATTTCAGCTCTTGTGGGCACCAGATTTGAAGTAGTGGCTCAGGCCTCCTCGGTTAATGAGGCTCTGGCGATGATAAATACTCATAATCCAGATATTGCTTTGGTAGATATAAATCTAGGATCAGCAACTGGCATTGATCTGATTAAAACAGCAATTAAGTCTGGTGCCAGTTGCAAATTTGTCGTCTTGACTATGCATGATGATGAGCAGATGCTGGAGCAGGTCAAATTAGCTGGTGCATCAGCATTTATTACTAAGGGATCACCAATTGAACAGGTGATCCAACTTCTTAATGCTGTGGCGGATGGTGTGCATAAGTTCTTGAAAGTGGGAGAAATTAAAGTAAGTCCTATTAAAAAAGATTTTGCATTAAGTAGGCGAGAGAGTGAGGTTTTAAGCTTGTTACCAACTGGGGCTACCGCCACTGCAATTGGTGGTCTCTTATTCTTAACTGAAGCAACAATTAAAACCCACCTAGCAAGTATTTATCGCAAATTAGGAGCAGCAAATCGCGCTCAGGCAGTGAGTATCGCCTTGGAAAATAAGTTAATCACCAATTAATATTTTGTTAAACTTCTTTGACCAAGAATCAAGTTGCCAATTATCAATCACCCAACCTCGACCTGCCTGCCCCATTTGCTTTGCCGCATCAGGCTTTGCTAACAGATTAGAGATAGCTACTGCAATCTGGTCAACATTGCTACTGTCAATTAACACACCAGTTATTTGATCAAGTACGGCATCAACTGCTCCTCCAGAATTACCAACTACAACTGGTAAGCCACAGGCACTTGCCTCAAGATATACAATCCCCAACCCTTCAACCTCAAGCCCGGCAAATCGTGATCTCACTGGCATTGCAAATACCTCTCCTAGGCATATGTAATCTGGCAGCTCTGAGTGCGAAACTTTTCCAGTAAATACAACCTTTGCCAGTACCCCCACCTGCTTAGCAGTATTAAATAACATTTGCTTAGTTGGGCCTTCACCAACCAATAAAAGAATTGCATCTGGAAATTGTTCTAAGATTTTGGGAAGAGCTTTTATTAATTGGTCTTGTCCTTTTCGATGAACCAATCTACCTACACAAACTATTACCCGCCTGCCCTCCAACTGATATTTTGCCACTAACTCATTATTTTTTGGCCTTGGATTGAAGTGATTGGTATCAATACCTGGAGCGATTTGAATAAACTTTTCTGATTGGCTTTTTATCTCACTTGAGCTATTCAAAATTTCATTTTTAGTATATTTACCCAGATATCCCAAGTAATCAATACTCTTAATGATTTTCTGAAATGCCATTTTTAATATTGGCATTCTTGCCCACCAAATCTCATGGCCATGGCTTAGCGCCACAATATTGCTGGCGCCTTCACTTCGAAGCTTTCCAGCCATTAAAGCCAGCGGCGCGGCGGCGCCAAACCATACATTTTTGATTTGGTACTGCGCCATGATCTTCACTGCTCGGGAATTGATTCTGGGGGTTGGCAGCAGAATTTTTGCCCGATCTCTAATTACTACTGCGCCATATTTTTCTAATAATTGTGCATCAAAGCTTTCACTTCCCTTTTGGGAGGAGGTGTAGATAATTAGGCAATTTTTAGGCAATCCCGCAATTAAACCCAGGATGAAGGTTTCAATCCCACCCGCACGAGGTCCAAGATCATTAGTTACAAGGAGTACCTTTTTATCTTTATAAACGTCGGGCTCCGATATAAGGTTTTTTACCCATATTCATGTTGGCAATCTTTACTCGGCTACCTTTTCTTGGTGCATGCAACATTCGATCTGGTCCTAAGTAAATTGCAACATGTGAGATTGGTTTTCCAAAAAATACTAGATCACCTGGCTGCAAATCCTTTTTTGCTACCGCTTTACCGTATCCATACTGTGCCCTTGATGAGTGTGGAAGTGAGACACCTGCTGCGCCAAAGGCGCGCATGGTTAGGCCTGAACAATCCCAATAGGTCGTTCCATCTGCACCAAAAACATACTTATCGCCAATTTGACTTAGTGCATACTTAATCGCAACTCCCCCACGTCCAGATAGACCGGAGTACTTACCCGCATCAGCGAGTGATCTTTGCTGGTCTGCATTTTCTTCATCATCATTTAGCTTTGCTAATCGCTCGCGCTCTGCTGCGGTTAATTTCTCCAGTAAAGCTTCAGCCTCTGCCAATTTAGCGTTTGCAATATCTTGTTGCTTTTTAAACCTTGCCTCTGCCGCCTTTACCAAAGCCAACTTATCGGACAAGGTTAATGAGGTGGCATTTAAACGTTGGGTGGCAACTGAAAACTTCTTTAAGTCACTAGTTTTTTGCCTGGTCACCGCTTCAAGTGAGCCAGCAGTTGAGAGATATTGGGCTGGATTTGATGAAAACAATAGCTCTAAAGATTTACTTAGGGGTCCTGACTTGTATTGCTCAGCCGCAATTGCACCAATTGCTTTATTTAATTCAGAGACAGACGCCCCCTGTTGAGTCGCTTGTTGTTGAACTGAGTCCAAGGTTTTTTTTAATTTGGCCAATTGCACCTTCGCCTCTTGAGCACCTTCAGCCGCTGTTGTTGCCTGTGCCTCCAAATCTCGCACCCGAGCTTGTATCTCAATCAGATTTGGCGCAGCAGTTGCAGGTGAGGGCGCAAGTAGCCCAGTTGCGATCACGAGGCTGAAAATCACCCGAAGGGAAAATTTCATTTAGAAAGGTTAGCCACCAAAACCTGATTAACTCAACCTGACTTAAGCCTAAAGTGCTGAGAATTATCTATTTTTTTCTCCTGATTTACAGAGTTTTAGGCGGGATCACCCTCTTGCACTGCTTTGTTTGCCGCCAGTATCAAATCGCAACGGTGGCACAAGCCCAAGCTTGGCTAGGTTATTGATAGCTAAATTCTCATTGCTGCTAAGTTCAGCATTTTTTCCAGCGGTTGGCTTTATCTCCAGCAACACTGAAACAACACAATCGCCACAGGCGATATCGCGCATTACACAACTTTCACAATTGATGATCATGGCTCAAGATTAGAAGAGGCCACTGACAGTGAGTAACCTTCATCTCCATGAGATCTGTGATCGCAAGTGCCAACCTGATTGTTGGCAAAGATGGCTCAACTACAGTTGCTGGCTCATCAACTCCCCTTTCAACTGATGAGGACAGAAGGCGTTTTCATCAATTGCGCACCGACTCAGATTTGATCCTAATTGGTGGCAACACTGCAAGGCGTGAGCCATATAAGCGCACCCCAATCCCTCTTTATATTCTCACCCACACCAAGGTAAGACTGGCGCCCAAAAACCAGTTAGCTAAACAATTCACAATGACTCCCACACAGATGATCAGTGAAATAAGTAATAACTTTCCGCCCCAAGATAGTAAAGCTGGCATCAGGGTGTTAGTAGAAGCAGGTCCAAAACTTCTGCAGCAGATGATCGATGAGTCCTTAATTGATCAGCTTTATCTAAGTATTAATCTAGAAAAAACTGGTGATAATAAGATATCAATTGACGAACTGACCTCGACTTTTAAATTAATCTCTACTGAAGTCATATCAGCTTGTGAGTTTAGGTATTACCAAAGACTAGCCAACTGAGATTACGGCAATACCAGCGATAGCAAGTCCAATACCAATATATTGAACTTTATGTAATCGCTCATGCAAAATCTTAAAAGCAAGAAGTGCGGTAACGATTGGAAATAATGAAGCAAGCACTACGGCAAGAGATACCAAGCCTTTTGTAGTTGCAACACCCAGCAATAAATTGGCAATGAAATCAGCGCCTCCAATTGCAATTAAAAGCGGCAAATCTTTTCGGGTGAAGCCACCAAAAGTTCTATATTTTGCAAATAAAAATAAAGCAATGATAAATGTAGTAAAGCGCATGGTGGTCATTGTCATAATCGCACTTGAGGCGGAGCCCTGAGCAATAAAAGCCACCGCTCCACCAAAGCCAAAAGCTGCAATGACTGCATAGACCAACGGCTTAATACTTATGCCACCTTTTATCTCAGGACCACTTGCACAGAATGCACCGAGTAAGGCAATACTCATGCCAGTTAATTGGGTTGAGTTTGGTTTTTCACCATTAATAAAAGCAATTGTTACTGGGATTAATACACTAAGTGCTGCGATAGGTGAAACGACTCCCATCCGGCCAGTTGCAAGCCCAGTATAAAAAGCGACTAATCCAATAAAGCCAAGTAATCCGGCAAAAACTCCAGACAAGAAGTAATTATCCCAACTTAATGAGGGTTTGATCCAAGAGGAGCTGATAAGAATTATTGAAATACCAATTAATAAACCAAAAGCTTGTGAGACGACAGTAACAGCTAGTGCTTGATATCGCTTGGCTAAATTGCCACCAAAGAAATCTGCCGCTCCCCAAAGAACTGAACTAAGCAATGCTAATAATGCAGCCACTAAAGAAGCCTACTATGGTCAAATAGGATGGATTTGCAGCAATATCTCATCACTGATTGCTCGTGCCTAGTCCTGCTTAATCTACTTGTAATTTATCCTTGGACGGTGAAAAAAACTTTTGACCAAGTAATCGCACCTATCTTGGCGCTGAAACCGCGTGGTGAGATTATGTTGGAAAGTGTGCCTGCGCCGCAAAAACTTGCACCCCATTCATTAGCAATGACTGCAGATGTTTTAGAGGATGCGGCCACTGGCCGATTTGTTTTACTACATGACCCTGCCGGACAAGAGGGTTGGGGCGGGCAATGGCGATGTGTCACATTTGCGCGGGCAGCAATTGATCTAGAGATGGCATCTGATCCATTATTGCCAGAGGTTGGTTGGGCTTGGTTAATTGAATCATTAAAAAAACAAGGGTGTGAGTTCACCGCCCCCAGTGGCACCGTCACCAGAGTTGCTAGCCAATCCTTTGGTGAATTAGTGGATAAAGATGAAAACTCTGAGATTGAAATACGCGCATCTTGGTCACCGACGAATGAAGATAATTTAATCAATCATGTAAATGCTTGGCTGGAGTTATTGGCAATAAGTGCTGGGTTAGAACCAATTCCACAAGGTGTTACCTCCATCGCTGGCAAAAATTAGAAGTTTTTAATTAATGCTCACCCCACTTCTTGCACCCCGTCATGGCACACCTAAAATCGTTGATGATGAAGCTGGCTTTGCGCAAGTAATCACTGATCTAGCAAAAGGAGATGGTCCAATTGCAGTTGATGCCGAACGGGCATCTGGGTATAAATATAGCCAGCGGGCGTATTTAATTCAGATCTACCGCAAAAATGGTGGGCTGCATCTGATTGATCCAATTCCACTTAAAGATTCAAAGTTGTGGCAATTATTTAATCAAAACTTCTCTGAGTATGAATGGGTTATCCATGCCAGTACTCAAGATCTCACCTGCTTATTAGAGATTGGCCTAAAGCCTAAAAAGCTATTTGATACTGAATTAGGCGCCAGAATTGCAGGCTGCCCTCGAGTTGGCCTTGGCCCACTTGCCGAGAGTTTGCTAGAACTAAGTTTAGCCAAGGAACACTCCGCAGTTGATTGGTCAATTAGGCCCTTAAAATCTGAGTGGATCATTTACGCCGCCCTTGATGTTGATATCTTGTTAGATATCAGAGATAAAGTGGCAGAGCTGCTAGTTGAACAGAAAAAATTAAAGTGGGCTGAGCAGGATTTTACAGCCATTCTTAAGAATTATGAAAATTTTCAGGTTGTGGATACTCCTAAGCCAGATCGTTGGCGTAGAACCTCCGGCATGCATAAGGTGCGGGATAGATTAACTATGACGGTAGTGCGAGATCTTTGGTTTTCACGTGATGAATTGGCTCGGCAATTAGATATCGCCCCAGGCCGAGTATTAGGTGATGCGGCGATAGTAGAGCTGGCAACTAAGCTGCCAGATAATTTAGAGGCGGTAGCAAAGGTTATTGGTTGGCGCACCAGATTAGAGGCACCACCATTTAATCGCTGGTTATCGGTATTAACCAATGCGCTTAATACCCCAATAGATGCCCAACCTGAGTTTCGTTTGCCATCTGCAACCTTGCCGCCAATAAAAATTTGGAAAGAGAAGAATCCACTTGGTTATGCCAGATTGACCCATGCTCGGTTGCAATTGGCAACCTTGTCTCAAACTTTGCAAATTCCAGTTGAAAATTTAATTACGCCAGAACTGGTAAAACATATCTGTTGGCAAAATCCACCAGGTGAAAGCAGTGAGTATGAAGGATTTGTAAAAGGTGAATTGGAAAAAATGGGAGCACGCCCTTGGCAGATTGAGCAGGTGACATCAATTATCGCCCCGTGCCTATCCGAGATTGAGCCAGTGTTAATTCCAGAGCCGGTAGAGGGTGAATCTGAGCCTGAGGTAGCGGGGCCGTAATGTGATAGGAATTACGCAACACTTAAGTTGCGTAATTCAATTTATTGGGTTTATGCTAACTACATGTTAAGTACATTTCTAATCGCCCTTCGTGAGGGGCTAGAGGCTGCATTAATTGTGGGAATTCTAGTTGCATATGTAGTTAAGACAGATCGTAGAAATTTACTTGCCCCAATTTGGAGTGGTGTGGCGTTGGCACTTGCTGCCAGCTTTGCATTGGGCGGCTTTTTATCCTTCACCTCAGCTGAGTTAAGTGAGCGCGGTGAGCAATTCTTTGCTGGCACGACATCATTTTTGGCAGTGGGTCTAGTTACCTGGATGGTTTTTTGGATGAAGCGGGCAGCAAGAACTCTAAGAGATGAGTTGCATGGCAAGGTTGATAATGCTCTATCTGCTGGCCCATTAGCAATAGCGGCTGCAGCCTTTTTTGCAGTTGCCCGTGAGGGGTTAGAGACTGCGCTGTTTGTTTATACAAACTTCAAGACGGTAGCTGCAACATCTTCTGCATCTGTGGGATTAGTTTTGGGATTAGCCCTGGCAGTATTTTTGGGGTATTTAATCTACAACCGAGCTATCAAACTTAATCTAACTAAGTTCTTCACTGTTACCGGTATCGCGCTAATTATTGTTGCAGCAGGAGTTCTCTCATATGGAGTGCATGAGTATCAAGAGCTTGGTTGGATACCAGGTGATGGCTCCTACGCTTGGGATATCTCATCATTCATGGCGAAGGATTCAATAGCTGGCTCAGTACTTGCAGGCACTATTGGTTTTGATGTAAATACCTCATGGATTCAGCTTTTCGTTTGGGCGGCATATCTATCTATTGTGCTTCGCCTTTATACAAAGCCCGCGAAGGTGAAGACACTAGTTTAAGTTGTGGGTTGCCCCACTACCCATTTACTCTACTGGCGAGTAACCTAGCCCTATGAGCAAAACTGCCATAGCAAAAACTAATGTGGTTTTAGTAGATGCCGTTAGAACCCCATTTGGCAAAGCCGGATCTCTTTACTCTGGAACAAGAGCAGATGACATTATGGTGCGTTGTATTAGAGGATTACTAGAGCGAAATCCAAATCTACCAATTGATCAAATTGATGATGTAGCAATTGCTGCTGCAACCCAAACTGGTGATCAAGGAATGAATATTGGCCGCTCTGTTTCGATATTAGCGGGAATCCCAAAGACTGTACCCGGTTACTCAATTGATCGCTGGTGTGCTGGCGCCCTCACTGCAGTCACCACTATCGCTGGTGGCATAAATATGGGTGCTTACGACCTTGCAATTGCTGGTGGGGTTGAACATATGGGAAATCATCCAATGGGTGATGGCATGGATCCAAACCCTAGATATCTAGCTGAAAAAATCGTTGATAACGATGCGCTGCAAATGGGTGCAACCGCTGAGCGATTACATGACAAATTTCCGCATCTGACTAAAGAGCGGGCAGATAAATACGCCCTGGCTTCACAACAAAAAACTGCAGCTGCATATGCGGCAAATAAAATTCAACCAGATTTAATTCCAGTTGCCACTCGAAGTGTTGAACTTGGTTGGGGAATGGCAACTGTAGATGAGCCACCTCGGCCACAAACAACTTTGGAGGCTCTGGCAGCTCTTAAAACACCATTCAGGCCAGCTGGTCGAGTAACTGCTGGTAATGCTGCTGGATTAAATGATGGTGCAACCGCTGCCATCTTGGCATCAGAAAGTAAGGCAAAGGAGTTGAATCTTTCAATAAAAGCAAAGATGATCTCATTTGCATTTGCAGGTGTTGAGCCAGAGATTATGGGATATGGCCCAGTGCCTAGCACCATCAAAGCGTTGAAAAAAGCTGGCTTAGATATTGGTGATATTGGTTTGTTTGAAGTTAATGAAGCCTTTGCAATCCAAGTACTCTCATTTTTAGATCACTTTGGTATCGCCGATGATGATAAGCGGGTAAATATTTATGGCGGTGCTATTGCAGTAGGCCATCCATTGGCCTCTTCAGGGGTGAGATTAATTCTTAATCTGGCAAACGGTTTCAAAGAGCATCCTGAAGTGAAGTATGGAATTACTACCATGTGTATTGGATTGGGTATGGGCGGCACGGTTATTTGGGAGAATCCAAACTACAAAGGCGATAAGTAGTGGCTGAAGTTTTAACTGCTGCGCCGGACGAGGTCATCACCAAAGCGATCTTGCAATTAGTTTCACTTCAACCATTTGGTAATGGCGGCAAATTAGCATTGATTACCTTAGATAATGGCCTTGATTACAACCGTCCCAATACCTTTGGCGCTGCCTCTTTAGCATCACTTGCCTCTGCAATAGATGAGGCACAAAAAACTGAAGCTGTTGCGATTGCAGTGACTGGTAAACCATTTATTTTTGCAGCAGGTGCTGATCTATCTGCGATGCCTTTTTTAACGGATAAATCCCAAGCAATTGCCATCGGTGATCTTGGGCATGAGGTATTTTTAAAATTATACGAAAGCAAGAAACCAACCTTTGCATTTATAAATGGTTTAGCTTTGGGTGGTGGTCTGGAGGTGGGCTTAAATTGCCACTATCGAACACTTTCTGCCACCGCTTTCACCGCACTGCCAGAGTGCTTCTTAGGATTAGTTCCGGGCTGGGGTGGGGCAACACTGCTGCCAAAATTAATTGGTCCTGAAAATGCGGTGCAAGTAATTATTGTCAATGCTCTAAATAACAACACCATGATGAAGGCAAAAGATGCTTTATCACTGGGTGTGGTGGATGCTGTTTATGAGCCGGTTGATTTCTTAGAAAACTCAGTCAAGTTTGTTGCTGATATTTTAGATGGCAATAAAAAGATCGACCGTAAAGACCACAGCAAAGATACTGCTGGCTTTGAAAAAGCTATCGCGACTGGCAAAGCAGTCATTGCAAAAAAATATAGTGGCGCTCAAATCCCATCACCACTTGCAGCACTTGAGTTAATCAAAGCTGCGCAAAGTAACTCTGTCAGGGATGGATTTGCGGCAGAGACTAAAGTTTTAGCAGATCTAGTGATGAGTGATTCACTACGTGCCTCTTTATATGCCTTTAATCTAATTCAGAAGAAACGTAAAAAAGTTGAAGGAGCACCAAAGCCTGCACTGGCAAGAAAGGTTTCTCGAGTTGGTGTTGTCGGTGCAGGGCTTATGGCTGCACAGCTTGCGCTACTGATGCTTCGTAATCTTAAGGTTCCGGTGGTAATTACTGATTTAGATCAAGAGCGAGTTGATAAAGGATTGAGCTGGATTAAAAATGAGATTCAAAAGCTAGTTGATAAAAAGCGAGTTTCACCTGAAGGTGCCGCCAGATTGCTCTCAAATATTTCAGGCTCTGTCGATCAAAAGGTATTTGCTAATGCTGACTTTGTTATTGAAGCTATCTTCGAGGAGTTATCACTTAAACAGAAATTGTTCAAAGATCTGGAAGCAATTGTTACACCAGAGTGTGTAATAGCCACCAATACCTCATCTTTGTCAGTTGAGGCAATGAGTGAAGGTTTAAAAAATCCAGAACGGGTAGTTGGCTTTCACTTCTTTAACCCAGTAGCAATCATGCCACTGCTTGAAGTAGCAAGAACTAGTAAGACTGATGATGCCACCACTGCTACGGCGATTAATGTTGGTAAAGAATTAAAGAAAACGATGGTAATTGTTAAAGATGCACCAGCATTTGTAGTCAACCGCTTGTTAACCAGATTTATGGGTGAGGTCACCGATGCAATGGATGAAGGAACTGCCTATGAAGTAGCAGATGCTGCCATGGCTCCCCTTGGTTTTCCCATGTCCTCACTTGAATTACTCGGCTTAGTAGGTCCTGGTGTTGCCCTACATGTATCGCAAACTTTAAATAAGAATCTTGGACCAAGATATAAAGTCTCACCCACAATGCAAAGATTTGTAAAAGAAGGTGTAAAAACTTTTTATGTTAAGGATGCAAATGGCGTGAACACTGTTAATCCAGCGGCTTTGGCACTGCTTGAAAAAGGTAGCTCACCATCGACTTCAGATCAGGTTAGAAGACGAGCACTAGAAGCATTAGCACTAGAAGCAAAAATGATGCTAGATGAAAAGGTGGTTGCAACTCCACAAGAGATTGATATTTGTATGCTACTTGGCTCAGGTTGGCCGATACATTTAGGTGGGATCTTGCCTTACTTAGATCGAGAGGGAATTAGCGAAGCGGTTTGCGGCGCTCGTTTTCATCCGCCGGCAGTTGCATCTCTTCCTTAGCATCACTTGCTACTACGCTGCTATGCCAGGTTACTAGCGAGCGCGCAATATTCTGAACTGTAATTCCAAGGTCTTCTAGAATCTCAGCACGCTTGGCGTGCTCCAAAAATTCAAGTGGCAAGCCAATTGAGTGCACCGGCACATTTAATTGCGCATCTCTAAACATCTCTGAAATGGTGCTGGCAATTCCACCATGCTTAATTCCATCCTCTAGCACAACAACATTTTTATATCGCTGGGCCATAGTGATTAAGGATTTAGGCAAGGGCTTAACCCACCTTGGATCAATTACAGTTACTCCTACGCCTTCACGATAAGTCTGTGCGGCAGCTTCTACCGCAATTGCAGCGAAGGCTCCAACGCTGACCAACAAAACATCTGCGCTCTCACCACGATATAAAACATCGATGCCATCGCGTCGCTCAAAAGCTGGAATATCTGGATTTACCACACCTTTGGGAAAGCGGATCAGCGAAGGGGCATCTGCAATATCTAATGCCTCACGCAATGTCTCCTTTATTCGCTGGCCATCACGAGGGGCAGCAACATGCAAAGTTGGCACTATTCCAGTGAGGGCTAAATCCCACATTCCATTATGTGATGGTCCATCATCACCGGTAACACCTGCTCGGTCCAAAACAAAAGTAACACCGGCTTTATGCAGCGCCACATCAAGTAGTAACTGATCAAATGCTCGATTTAAAAATGTGGAGTAAACCGCCACTACGGGATGAAGGCCAGCGAATGCCATTCCTGCCGCAGAGGTAGCTGCGTGTTGTTCAGCAATCCCCACATCAAAGGTTCTATCTGGATACGCCTTTTCAAATTTGTCTAACCCAGTTGGTCCCATCATGGCAGCGGTAATCGCTACAACATCATCTCTTTCGCTACCAATTTTTACTAACTCTTCAGAGAAAATGCTGGTCCAACTCTTGCCCGCCTTGCTAAGTGGCTGCCCCGTCTCAATATCAACTACTCCAACTGCATGAAACTTCTCTGCTTCATCATTAATTGCTGGAGCATGCCCACGACCTTTTTCGGTTATCACATGGACTAAAACTGGTCTGCCAAAATCTTTAGCTATCTTTAAGGCTTTTTCGATTGCACCAATATCATGGCCATCAACTGGGCCAAAGTATTTAAGCCCAAGATCCTCAAACATTCCTTGCGGGGCGATGATATCTTTGATTCCCTTTTTTACTCCATGCAAGGTTTCATATATTGGCCCTCCCACAACTGGCGTCTTTTCAAGCACCCCTTTGCCCCAATCCAAAAACTTCTCATAGCCACTGGTAGTTCTAAGGGTGGATAAATATGTTGCTAGCCCGCCGATTGTCGGTGAGTAGGATCTTTCGTTATCATTGACAATAATTACTAACTTTTCTTTTTCACTTGTTGAAACATTGTTTAATGCCTCCCAGCTCATACCACCAGTTAATGCACCGTCACCAACCACACAAACTACAGTACGATCTTTTTGATTGGTCAATGAAAATCCTTTGGCAATACCATCACTCCAAGACAGGGCGGTTGAGGCGTGGGAGTTCTCCACCACATCATGTTCACTCTCGCTTCTATTTGGATAACCGGCTGCGCCACCTCTTTGACGAAGTTTGGCAAAACTAGCCATACGTCCAGTTAGTAATTTATGGACATAGCTTTGATGTCCAGTATCAAAAACAATTACATCTTTTGGTGATTTAAATACTCGATGAATGGCAATTGTTAACTCAACTACACCAAGATTTGGTCCAAGGTGCCCACCAGTCTTTGAAACTTGTTCAATTAGAAAGGTACGTATTTCTGATGATAATTGACTTAACTGCTCAACTGAAAGCCCTTTGAGATCATCTGGGGATTTAATCTGCTCCAACATGGGTATAGTTTAAAGGGTACTTACTTATTTTTACGATCTACTTGCTTAATAATGAGCGTAATACGTACTGCATAATCCCGCCGTGGCGATAGTAATCTGCCTCACCTGGAGTATCAATCCGCAATTTTGCCTTAAATTTCTTCTCCCCAGCTATCACCTCAACCTCTTTCGGGGTTTGACCATTATTTAATTGATCAACACCGGTAATAGTAAATACCTCACTGCCATCTAATCCAAGAGTGGCGGTACTTTGACCATCTAAGAATTGCAATGGCAACACTCCCATACCAATCAAATTAGATCTGTGAATTCTTTCAAATGATTCTGCGATTACTGCGCGAACACCAAGCAATGCAGTTCCCTTTGCTGCCCAATCTCGGGAGGAGCCAGAGCCGTACTCTTTTCCAGCTAAAACCACCAGCGGTACATTGGCATTGATGTAAGCACAGGATGCATCATAAATTGTTGTTTGCTCACCATTTGCTAGGAAGTTTTTAGTAAAACCACCTTCAACACCGTTGAGTAATAAGTTTTTAAGTCGAATGTTGGCAAAGGTGCCGCGGATCATTACCTCATGATTTCCACGTCTTGATCCATAGGAGTTGAAATCTGCTCGATCAATTCCATGTTTAGCTAAGTATTTTCCAGCAGGTGAATCAACCTTGATATTTCCAGCAGGTGAAATGTGATCTGTTGTCACTGAATCACCAAGCACTACTAATACTCGAGCACCTGCGATATTTGTAACGGGCTTTGGCTTTGCTGGCATATTATCAAAGTAGGGCGGTTTTCGAACATAGGTAGATTTAGCATCCCATTCAAAAGTTTTTCCACTTGGAGTATCAAGTGATTTCCATCTTTTATCACCATCAAAAACTGATGCGTAATCTTTGATAAACATTTCTGATGAAATTGATTCTCCAACTACCTTATCTATTTCAGCAGTAGTTGGCCAGATATCTTTAAGGAATACCGGCTGACCATCACTGCCATTACCAATTGGATCTTTTTCGAAATCATGGTTCATCGAGCCAGTTAGTGCGTAAGCAACCACCAATGGTGGTGAGGCTAGATAATTCATCTTTACATCTGGTGAAATTCTTCCCTCAAAATTACGATTTCCAGAAAGTACCGCCGAAACCGCTAAATCATTTTCATTAATTGCCTTGCTGATATCAACTGGAAGCGGACCTGAGTTTCCAATACAGGTTACACAACCATATCCAACGAGATTAAAACCCAGCTTTTCCATATAGAAGGTAAGACCTGCTTTATCGTAATAATCAGTAACCACCTTTGAGCCAGGGGCTAAAGTCGTCTTTACCCATGGCTTACTGGTCAATCCTTTTTCTACCGCTTTTTTAGCAAGCAAAGCTGCGCCAATCATTACCGATGGATTTGAAGTATTAGTACACGAGGTAATTGATGCAATCACTACATCACCATTAGTCACTGTTGTTGCTTTGCCATTAACCTTCACATCGATCTTATTTTTGTTTGTTTTATCAGTGAAATAAGTTGGCAGCACACTCTGATACGCACCCTTTGCATCTCGCAGTGAAATACGATCTTGCGGTCGCTTAGGACCAGCAATTGATGGCACCACAGTTGTCAGATCCAACTCCAGTTTTTCAGAGTATCTAGGTTTTGCAGCTGGATCGTGCCAAAGGCCATTCACTTTTGCATACTTTTCAACTAACTCTAATTGTTCTGCGGTGCGTCCAGTTAGTTTTAAGTAGCGAATTGTCTCCTCATCAATTGGAAATATCGCACAAGTTGATCCATACTCTGGGGACATATTTCCAATAGTTGCGCGATTGGCCATTGGCAAAGCCGAAACTCCTGGACCATAAAACTCAACAAATTTTCCAACTACACCATGCTTTCGAAGCATCTGAGTAATGGTTAAAACTAGGTCAGTAGCAGTAGTACCTGTTGGTAATTTTCCATTTAATTTAAAGCCAACTACTTTTGGAATTAGCATAGATACTGGCTGACCAAGTAATGCCGCCTCTGCTTCAATGCCGCCAACACCCCAACCTAAAACCCCTAATCCATTAACCATGGTGGTGTGAGAATCGGTGCCAACAACTGTGTCTGGGTATGCTTGCAATGTTCCATTTACAACCCTGTTCATTACTACCCGAGCCAAATACTCAATATTTACTTGGTGAACAATCCCAGTTCCAGGTGGCACAACTTTAAATTCATCAAATGCACTTTGTCCCCATCGTAAAAAGCGATACCGCTCTTTATTTCGCTGATACTCAATATCAACATTCTGCTCAAATGCATCTTTAGTACCAAAAAGATCTGCAATTACTGAGTGATCAATTACCAACTCCGCTGGGGAGAGTGGGTTCACCTTTGCTGGATCCCCACCTAGATCTGCTATTGCCTCTCGCATTGTTGCCAGATCAACGATGCATGGCACGCCTGTGAAATCCTGCATAATCACTCGGGCGGGTGTGAATTGAATTTCGTTATCAGGTTCAGCTGATGGATCCCAGTTTGCGAGTTTTTTTATCTGGTCAGCGGTAATATTTGCGCCATCTTCAGTGCGAAGTAAATTCTCAAGAAGTATTTTTAAACTAAACGGTAAATCCTTTGCTTCAGCAAAAGCTGTAATATCAAATACTTCATAGGACTCACCTGCTGCTTCTAATGTGGTTTTGGCCTTAAATGAATTCTTACTCAACGCCTTAAACCCCTTTTCACCTATTTCTGAGCTAATCCTATCTTGTTACTGGTGAAAAACTAGCCACGCACTCTATGTGCTGAGTCATTGGAAAAAGATCAAAGGCTTGGATGTGATCCAACTTATAACCACTTTCCACCAAAGTTTTAGCATCTCGGGCCAACGCAGCTGGATCACACGCAACATAAAGTATTTTCCTTGGGCCAAATTTAACCATCTGTTTAACTACCACCTCACCAGCACCAGTTCTTGGTGGATCTAGCAGGATCAAATCTGCTCGCTTAACAATTGGCAACTGCTGGGCAACTAGACCTTGCAAAATTTTAACATTTTGCTTATTTGCAAATATCCGCCTGGCATCTGAAACAGCTGTTTTATCACTCTCAATTAAGGTGACAAAACCTTGATCACCAACCTCTTTCAGGATTGCTGCTGCAAATAAACCAACGCCTGAGTAAAGATCACAAATGTGATCACTTTTCTTGATATCAAGTAACGAAATCACCGCTTTAACTAATTCAACTGGCGCAGCCTTATGACTTTGCCAAAAGGTATGTGGTGAAATTTTAAAGGAGTTACCACCTACTTGTTCAACAATTTGAGTTGGTCCACTAATGCTTCTGCCTGATCTCATAACAGAAACCTCATTAGTGCTTGAAACGGCAACCTCAACTCGGGCATCAGATTTCCAACTACGAGTTGCTAGCCCACTAACATCCATTCTGGAATCGGCGATTAAGCAATCTTTAATCTCAATTACATCATTACTTCTAGCTCCAAAAAAACCAATCTGACCGTTGGCAGAAACGGCAAAATCCATTCGAGTTCGCCAATGCAGGCCATCTGTTGGTTCCACCGCACTCACTTTTAGATCAAACCCAATCTGATCTAGATCAATTTTTCCAATTCGTAAAAATTGTTCTTTGACTATGTTCGCTTTAAGTTCCCGCTGCTTTTCAAGTGTTATGTGTTGGAAATCGCAGCCACCACAGCTACCGGCATACTTACATGGCGGTGAAACCCGATCAGTTGAAGGATTTATTACTTCAATAACATCTGCGTGGGCAATTTTTGCACTAACTCCAGTAATTTTTATCTTCACTAATTCATCTGTTATGCCGTGGCGGACAAAAATAACTTGACCGTTATAACGTGCGATGAAGTGTCCGCCATGTGCAATCGGACCAATTTGGACCTCAATTACTTGGCCAATTTTTAACCGCTCCTGAGCGTTCAATTCCATAGGAGTGAGCCTATGGGTGTAAGTTATACTTTGTGCACGTTGTAATTATGGGTTGTGGCCGAGTCGGCTCCACCTTGGCGGTAGATCTACAAAAAGCTGGTCACACCGTTGCGGTGATTGATCAAAACCGAGAAGCCTTCCGAAGATTAGGTGCTGATTTTAATGGTCGCACAGTTGCCGGAGTTGGCTTTGATCGAGACACACTTTTGGAAGCTGGCATTGAAAAGGCAGATGCATTTGCTGCCGTATCAAATGGTGATAACTCAAATATTTTAGCTGCTCGTGTAGCCAGAGAGAATTTTGGTGTAAAAAATGTTGTTGCTCGTATTTATGATCCAGGCCGAGCTGAAATTTATCAACGGCTTGGTATCCCAACTGTAGCAACCGTGCTTTGGACCACCGATCAAATTATGCGAAGACTTACACCAGATGGCACAAAATCTGAGTGGCGAGATGCAACTGGAAGTGTGCAATTAGTTGAAGTAAACCTGCATAAGGGTTGGTATGGTGAACCAGTTTTCTTACTTGAGAAAAATACCGGCGCTAGAGTGGCATTCATAACCCGCTTAGGTGAAGGGCTGCTGCCAGATGAGCACACAGTTCTGCAAGAAGGTGATCTTGTTCATCTACTTATCGGGGAGAAAAAGATTTCTAATACCGAAAAAACTCTAGCTAAATCACCAGTGGGTGAGAAATGAGAATCGCAATCGCTGGGGCTGGAAATGTGGGCAGGGCGATTGCGCGGGAGTTGCTAGAAAACGGCCATCAAGTTCTGCTGATAGATAAGGATCCAGAGGCATTAAAAATGGATTCTGTTCCAAGTGCGGAATGGTTATTAGCAGATGCCTGTGAAATAACCGCTTTAGATCAAGCCAAGCTGGATAGCTGCCAAGTTTTAGTAGCTGCAACTGGTGATGACAAAGTAAATCTTGTTGCCTCACTTTTAGGTAAGACTGAGTACGGCGTGCCAAGAGTGGTTGCTCGAGTTAACCACCCAAAAAATGAATGGATGTTTGACTCTGCCTGGGGTGTTGATGTTGCAGTTTCTACCCCAAGAATTATCTCTGCCCTGGTGGAGGAGGCGGTAAGTGTTGGCGATGTAGTACGGCTATTTTCCTTTAGAAAAGGTGAGGCAAACTTAGTGGAGATAACTTTGCCAGATACAGCCGCCTGCTGCGGAAAGACTGTTGGTGAGGTAGTACTTCCAGAGGATGCCAGTATTGCAGCCATTGTTAGAGATGGTCATGTGCTGACACCTAAAGATCATGATGTTTTTACTGCAGGTGATGAACTACTTTTTGTGGCATCAGCCAAAGCTGAGGCGCAGTTGAAGGCCTGTTTTATTTAATTTACTTTAGTTGTTGGTGTTTTTCTTAGAATTTGCCAAGTACCCCAAGCGGTTAATATAAATAGTGGATACCCCATAAACAATCTAGCGGTGCCAAGTGCGTTCACATTTCCACTTTGATAAAGCGGGTATTGAATCAGTAATCTGGCAACAAACATACAAACCCATAACCACCCCGCCTTTATATAAGCATTTAATCTAGCTGGATCTTTGCGCCACATTAAGTTCTCTCCCAGAATGGGTCCCAGCGTTAAGCCCAATATTGGCCACTTAATTAAATTAGTAACTGTATACATCAATGCATATCCAGCATTTATCCATAATCCAGGCAAATAAAAATCAGCAGCGCTGCCACTTCGCTTGGATATTAATGCACAAATTGCAACTCCAATTAATCCAGAAAATGCATGCTGAACAGTTTCTCGCTTCAGCAACCGGATTAGCGTCAAAAAAGTTGATAACCCAACAGCGGCGTAAATGGCAGCATTTATTTCTCGACTTGATAAGTTAAAGACAATTAAAAAAACTAAAGCAGGAAGCCCTGAATCTATTAGTCCACGTTTGCCACCTAGTGCGTTAACAACCTTGTCTTTATCCTCGCTGTGTCCTTCATAACTCATGATCCAGTTGATCCAAACCCACCAGTTGCTCTTTCAGAGTCAGGTAAATCTTTTACCTCAACAAATTCAGCCCGTTCCACTCTTTGAATTACCAACTGAGCAATTCGGTCTCCTTTTTTAAATGAAACTGGGTTAGTTAAATCATGATTTATCAGAATTACTTGTAGCTCACCGCGATATCCAGCATCAACTGTGCCAGGAGTATTAACCATGGATATTCCGTGCTTAATTGCCAACCCTGATCTTGGGTGCACAAGTGCTACATAACCATTTGGTAAGGCAATACTAATGCCGGTAGGAACTAACAATCGTTCCCCTGGATTTATTGTGAAATCTATTCGGGTAGCAAGATCTGCTCCTGCATCCCCACCCTTTGCATATGCAGGCATTGGCATTGTTGGATCAAGACGCTTAATTAATACCTCGGTCATGGATTTATATCAAAATCTGGGTCAACAAATGCCATCAGCTCTGGGTGCTTGCCCAAATGATCTTTATATTGTTCAGTCAGATTTTTAATAAAATGCTCCATTGGCACTGAAATAAATAATGCTGAGGCCTTCACGGCAATCTCACCAGTTGTTGAGTCTAATCGTCCTTCAGCTTGGGTGTAGATCTTTCTACCTGCTTGCCCAGTAATTCTGGCATCAATATAAAGTGTTCTTCCTATCGGTACTGGTAATAAAAAATCTGTTTCTAATCTGCCGGTGACTGCCGGAGTTCTTATCAACCACATCAACTTGCCTAGCGCTTCATCAAATGCAAGTGAGAGTAGGCCGCCATGTGCAAGTCCAGGTGCGCCTTGATGATCTTCAGTTACAGTAAATTTTGCAGTTAGATCTAAAGATTCACCCGCAATAGCAATTAGGTGTAAACCAGTTTTGTGTAATTCACCACAACCAAAGCAATGACCAAAATGTGATGAAATTTGTGAACCAATTGCAGGGGCTTTTGGATGTCTGCTTGGCATGACCGCATCTGCAGGTGGAGTGGTGGATGCGATACGGCTCATTGGCAGAGCGTATCCTTTATCTCATGGCTAGATCTAATTCAAAATCTGAATATGCTGAGCGAATTAATTGGCCGATTTGGCTTTGGGCTCTTTTAGCGGTGATGGTTGGCTCAATTTACCTAACCATTTGGGCTCCATTTGGGCATCTGAGTGCCGCACTTATTTCACTACTGATTACTATTTGTTTAATTTATAGCGCGAAAAAAACAGCTCTTGAGATCGTATTGGTTAATGATTGGTTTTACGCCGGAGATGCGAAGATTCAATGCAAGTACATTAAAAAAGTTAGTGCGTTAGATAAAAAGCATTTTATTAAGTTGCGTGGGCCAGATGCTGATCCAGCAGCATTTAATGCCACAAGGTTTTGGGTCAATACTGGAGTAAAGGTTGAATTAAATGATAAGAAAGACCCAACTCCTTATTGGTTAGTTTCCAGCAAAAAAGCAAAGCAACTTGCAACTAAACTAAATTAATCGCAATCGCTACAAACTGCTTTCAAGCCTTCACCACGGGACTTTTGATTAATATGTTTTACTAAGAAGCAACGAGAGCAGGCGAACTCATCCTCTTGTTTTGGTACTACCTTTACCGTTAACTCCTCGCCAGATAAATCAGCACCTGGCAACTCAAGATTTTCTGCGGCTTCAGCCTCGTCAATATCAACCTGACCAGATTGTGCGTCCGCTCTTCTAGCTTTTAACTCTTCAAGTGATTCTTCATGTAACTCTTCATCGGTTTTTCTGGGGGTATCGTAATCAGTTGCCATCGCTCACCTCCCTCTACCTACATATAAGTAAAACAAATTCATTTTTCTTTAGAGTAGCTATTACTCCAACTGGGCGGATAATCCCCTATAAGAGATGCATGTGCCTAATCAACGCTAGGCGTGTCGGGATTATTCCTCTTTTAATTGCTGGGTTCGACGCTCAGCCTGGGCTTTACGCCATTTAGCAATCTGCCCATGATTTCCGGAGAGCAAAATTTCTGGAACTGTAAGTCCGCGCCACAATGCTGGCTTTGTGTAATTTGGATACTCAACTAATAACTCCTCTTCATTCCCAGTAATTGAATGTGACTCCTCCTTTAACGAGTCTGGATTTCCAATCACACCTGCAATCAATCTTGCAGTTGCCTCAATGATCACCATGGCTGCAACCTCACCACCACCTAAGACATAATCACCAATAGAAACCTCATGGAGATTGAAATTCTTTTTGCCTGCATAATATTGACCAACTCTGGCATCAATTCCTTCATACCTACCGCAGGCAAATACTAAATGCCGCTTTGCAGCAAACTCACTCGCCATTTTTTGATCAAATTTTTTACCAGCTGGAGTCAAAATAATTAAATCTACTTGATCCTTATCATTAGTTATTTGATCAATAGCACCGCCCCATGGCTCAGCCGACATAACCATTCCCGCACCACCACCATAAGGGGTGTCATCAACCGAATGGTGAATATCTGTGGTTTGATCACGAAGGTCATGAATATTTATTTGCAACAGACCCTTATCCGCCGCCTTACCCAATAAGGATAATTTCAAGGGTGCTAAGTACTCTGGAAAGATAGAGATTAGGTCAATTCGTAACATCTAATAATCCTTCCGGTGGATCTACCACAATTTTCTTAGTTAAAACATCAATTGAAATAATAATCTTCTTCACCATTGGAATTAGCACTTTTTTGCCATTTTTAGCAACTGATAATAGATCCTGACCTGGCAACTTAACTATTTCATCTACTTCACCAATTAATTCATCACTCTGCAGAAAAACTTGGCAACCTAGTAATTGTTGGTAGTGGTACTCACCTGGTGATAGCGAGGTGATATCTACTTCGGCTGAAATCATCTGATCTCTTAGCTCCTCAATTTGGTTTCGATCAACAACGCCATCAAAGGCTAAAAGAAGAATTTGATTGTGCCAACGGGCTGATCGAATTGTTAAATCTTTACCATTATCTAAACTGAGTTTAGCGCCTACCTTAAAGCGCAAATCTGGATCATCCGTTTGAACCTGAACTGTTGCTTCACCAAGGACACCATGTGCGCGGCCAATGCGACCTACGACAAGTTGCAAATTAACGAACCTCGTCTGCCTCGATTAAATCAACTCGAACTGATCGGCCGGCAAGTGCACTCATTACGGTACGAAGGGCTTTAGCAGTTCGCCCGTTTCGCCCAATTACCTTGCCAATATCATCTGGGTGAACTCGTACTTCAAGAGTTGTTCCACCACGATTATTTTTTTCAGTGATTACAACCTCAGCTGGGTTATCAACAATACCTTTAACTAAATGTTCTAACGCTTCGTCTATCATCGTTACTCTTTTTTACTTGTCTCTTTTTCAGTCTCGGCCGCTGATTTTGCTGCAACGACAACTACATCCTCAGATATAACCAAACTCCACCCAGCAACTGGCTCATCTACTTTAGCTGGCTCAACAACTGCAGCTGCCTCACCAACCTCTGGGACTGAGACTTTCTTGGAAACTACCGGTGGTACATACTCTGGCTCGATAATAATTTCACCATCTGCGCCTCGACGCTCTTTAATTTTTGTTGCCTTACCGCGCAGATTACGCAGGTAATAAAGCTTGGCGCGACGAGCAGATCCGTGGCGAATAATTTCAATTCTTTCAATCACTGGAGTATGTACTGGAAAAGTTCTTTCAACCCCAACACCGTATGAAATTTTACGGATAGTAAACGATTCACGAATTCCAGAACCAGAGCGTGCAATAACTACACCTTGGAAAACTTGAATACGGCTTTTCGCTCCTTCAATCACCCTTACATGTACTTTTAATTCATCTCCAGGACGAAAAGATGGGATGTCCTTGCGCAATGAGGCGGCATCTACAGCATCTAACACGTTCATAATTTATCCTAGTCATTAAATTTATAGGTAGCAAGATTTTTTTGCTAAGTGCATATCCTGCCACAGCAGGGGTGATTAGATCAATTTGAGATCAAATCAGCGGCAAAAGCTGAGCATGCAGGGTGGGTCCGGCGCATACGACTAGATCAGAGTTTGGTAGACCGCCACCTCTGCCGGAGATAACCGCACCCGCCTCAACTGCAATCAATCCACCAGCTGCATGATCCCACTCTTTTAAGGATGCTTCAAAATATCCATCAAGTGCTCCCATAGCAACATAACAAAGATCAACCGCTGCTGCGCCATTTCTTCTTAAATCTCTAATCTTTGGCAACAACTTAGCCATTGCCTCACCTTGACTAATTCGCAGATTTAAATCATAAGCAAAGCCTGTTGCCAATAAGGCTTTTTCAAGTAATACAGGTTCATTACATTTAATCTTTACACCGTTATAAGTTGCACCTTCACCTCTCACCGCGCTCCAAAATCCATCAACACTAGGGGCATAAACCACTCCAACAATTACGCCATCTTTATCCTTTGCCGTAACTGAAACATTCCATCCGGGGAGGTTGTAAAGATAATTCACAGTGCCATCAAGAGGATCAATCACCCAAGTTATTCCAGATGTACTTTCTTTAGCGCTACCCTCTTCGGCAATAATCCCATCATCTGGCCGAAGATTAAGAATTTGCTTAACAATTAGCGCCTCTGCCTGCTGATCCATCTGTGTTGCAAAATCAACGGCAGAACTTTTCTCCGTAAAAGTAAAGGCATCTGGTCGCTTCATCAAATGCGATCCAGCTAAATGCGCCACCGATTCGGCAATCTTAAGTAATTCCGCCCTCACCAGGTTATCTAAGCATGAAAAGATGCCGCACTCTGTGAGTGGCTTATTTATCCCCCCGTTAAATTGTGGCAATCTACTCTCATGAGCGAGCCAACAGATCTGCGGTTAACTGGCAAATCTGCCGATGGTGCCAATCTTGAGTTAGTTGATCAGGTTGGGAATCAATACCAGCTGCGAATAAGTGATGGCCTGCGGGCAACTGTTAATCAACCTCGCCTCTCTGCCGTTTCAGATATTCAAGAAAGTGTAACTACAACCGTAAAAGAGGTGCAGGCAAGATTACGAGCTGGTGAATCTATGGATTCAATTTCTCGAACCACTGATTGGTCAATTGAAAAAATAGAAAATTATGCCGGTCCGATCTTGCAGGAGCGAGCATTTATTATTTCACAAGCACTTGCTACTCAAATTCGCCGTGAGCCTCATGCGCCATATCTTGAAACTGCTGTTGCTAATCAACTAGCACCCCGTGGAGTTGATATGAATACAATCGAATGGAACACACACCGCGCACCCGATGGAAATTGGCGACTAACTCTTTACTATCCACTTCGTGATGGCTCACCAGAGGATGCCAAAGGTGAGGCGGTTTGGCTATTTAATTTAGGCAGAAGAACTTTGTCAGCTGATGATGATGGCGCAAGGTGGATTGGTGGTGAGGTTAAACAAAAGGCCCCAGTTCAAATTTATGGGAATGTTCCAGTAAGTGAAGCACCAAGATTGGTTTCAATCAGGGAGGATGTCACCTCTTACGCGCCAACTAGATTAGTAATAGTTGATGAGAGCCTTGAGAGTGAGCAAGTAGATGAGGAAGCACAGCATGATGGTGTTACCAAAAGAATTAAGATTCCATCTTGGGATGACATTATGTTTGGAAAAAAAGATCCAGACTAAGTAAGTAAAAGCGGGATCGCAACCTCAGTATCTGTTACTCCTCCATGGTGCCCCACCATTGATGTCTCCTCTTTAACTCTTGCTGGATCCACCAAAATTAAATCACCGTTAGCGATTGCAATTAAATCACCCATACGATCTGATGAATCCTGGGTGACTACTGGTCCAAATAATCCTCCTGTAATTGCATCTTGCCTACTTAATATCTTTGCCTTGTCACCAAAAAACTCCTGCCATTGTGTAATAGTTTCCGCCAAAGCACCTGCTTTAACATAGATATGCCTTGCCCTTGGTTCGCCACCAATTAATGTCACATTCTCTAGTAATTTATTATCTTGCCCCAAAATTATCTGCTCAGTGCTATTTATCATTCCATGATCTGAGGTAATCCAAATTCGCGTTCCAGCAGGTGCTAATTGTTTAATCTTGGTGATAAATTCAGCAATATATTCAAATGCAGTAAGCCACTTATCAGATCCAACTCCATCACTGTGTCCAGCAGAATCTAAATTATCTATATAGGTATAGACAAAGGATGGTTGTGGCTTTAAAGCAAGATGTACGGCAGCAACCATCTCTTGAATACTGTTTGCGCCTACATACTTTGCACCACGCAATGCAGCCTGCGTAAATCCACTGCCTTCATATCTTTTAGCTGCAACATGCGTAACTGAGATGCCAGCATTTGCTGCCCGCTCAAACATAGTTGGTACTTTTTGCCAGATAACCGGATCTACTCGCTCATCCCACTTAAGTGCGTTCAGTAAACGATTATCACTTCGTGGCACCCTTACGGTGTAGCCAAGCATGCCATGCAGGCCAGGCAGTACACCGGTTCCAAGAGTTGAGATGCTGGTGGCGGTTGTCGATGGAAAATCAGTATAAATAGTTTTAATCTGTTTAAGCTCTTCAAATATTGAGAACTGGTCGGCAAATTTATTTATTGCATCCTGCCCCATGCCATCGATTAATACCACGCACTCTCGCATCTGCCCTTGGCCAAGGGATAAATAATCATTTGTATCAGCAAGATTTAATGATGAGAATATTGAGTTAATTAGATGGGATAAACCAAACTGATCATTTAATTTCCTACTATTCATAGCGCAAGGATACCTAGACCAAGAAATTACTAAGTAATGGGCTTGTCGCGAAGAAGAAATTGATGAAATATTGGCAAGATACGGTCTATGGCCAAGACACCCAAAGTAGTTGTAACTAAAGCAGGGGAAAACCCTGGCCGCATAATTGATATTGATGTTGCCTCTGAAATGTCTGAATCTTTTTTGGAGTATGCCTATTCGGTAATTTACTCAAGGGCTTTGCCTGATGCCCGCGATGGTTTAAAACCAGTGCAACGTCGCATCTTGCATCAGATGAATGCGATGGGACTTCGGCCAGATAAAGGTCATGTGAAATCTGCTCGAGTTGTGGGAGATGTAATGGGAAAGCTTCACCCACATGGTGATGGCGCAATATATGACGCGATGGTCCGTATGGCACAATCTTTTTCAATGCGCCTGCCATTAATAGATGGCCATGGAAATTTTGGCTCCTTAGATTCTGGCCCAGCAGCCATGCGATATACCGAATCTCGGCTTGCCCTATCAGCCATGTTGATGGTGGATGAATCAGATGAGGATACTGTTAATTTTGGTGCGAATTACGATGGTCAAATTCTTGAACCGCAGGTTTTACCAGCAGCTTTTCCTAATCTATTAGTAAATGGTGCAACTGGAATTGCAGTAGGTATGGCCACAAATATGGCACCCCATAATCTGGGTGAAGTTATTGCAGCTGCTAAGTATTTAATGGAAAACCCAAAGGCAACCTTAAAACAATTAATGAAATTTGTACCAGCACCAGATTTTCCAACAGGTGGTTACTTGACTGACACCGAAGGCATTGCTGAGGCGTACGCCAGTGGCCGTGGCTCCTTTAAGGTGCGAGCAACTGCAGTTATTGAAAAAGTCTCTGCCCGTAAACAAGGATTAGTAATAACTGAAATGCCATACAACATTGGGCCTGAAAAAATAGTTGAAAAGATCGCTGATTTAGTTAAGGCAAAAAAGATCCAAGGTATCTCAGATATTGTTGATCTATCCGATGGTCAATCTGGCACCAAAGTTGTAGTTGAGATCAAAAATGGTTATGAACCCATCGAGGTCCTAGAAAATCTCTATCGCCTCACCCCTATGGAGGACGCCTTTTCGATTAACGCGGTGGCGCTAGTAAATGGAAAGCCACTGACCTTAGGATTAAAAGATCTACTTCAAGTATTTATTGATCACCGAATTGAGGTGGTCAAGCGCAGATCAATCTTCCGTAAGGCTAAAGCACAGGCAAGATTAAATTTAGTAGATGGCCTGCTCAAAGCAATTGTAGATATTGATAAAGTAATTAAATTAATCAGGGCAAGTGAGGATGCAACTGTTGCAAAGGCTGGCTTAATCAAAACATTTAAATTAAGTGATGAGCAAGCAACCTATATTTTGGATATGCCACTGCGCAGATTGACCAAGATGAGCAAAATCGAACTAGAAAATGAGGCCAAAGAATTAAAGGCTACAATCTCCTCCTTAACTGCAATCCTAAAAACTGAGGAGAGCATCAAAGCTAAAGTGTCCGAGGAGTTGTCTGAAGTTGAAAAGAAGTACGCATCCCCTCGTCGCACCCGCCTTGTTGCATAAGCAACTTTGATATCAACTAACGCCCTCGAACTTCGCGCTGCCGCAAGGCTTCTGGTTAAGGATGTCTCGGTTCGAATAAATAATGGTGACCGGATTGGTTTTGTTGGTCGAAACGGCGCTGGTAAATCTACGTTGGCAAAGGTTTTAGCGGGTGAAACTATGCCAGCAGGTGGAGTTGTTAATCGAGTTGGAAAAATTGGATACCTGCCACAAGATCCTAGAACTGGTGAGGATCAAGGAAATGTAATTGACCGAATTCTTTCAGTTCGAGAGCTAGATCAAATCACTAAACGAATGCGAGCAGTTGAAGAGGAGATGGCAACCTCGCAAGGTGTGGAATTAGAAAAAGCGATGGAGCGCTACACCCGAGTGGAGCATGATTTCTCTGCAGCGGGTGGCTACGCCGCATCAGCTGAGGCAGAGGCAATTGCATCCTCGTTAGGTGTTCCTAATAACTTATTTGATCAACAATTAAGCGCACTATCAGGTGGTCAACGCCGCAGAATTGAATTAGCACGAATCTTGTTTTCAGGTGCGCAAACACTTATTTTAGATGAACCAACAAACCACTTAGATGCCGACTCAATAATCTGGCTGCGTGAGTTTTTGATGAAGTATCCAGGTGGGCTAGTGATTATTAGCCACGATGTTAACCTGATTGAAACTGTAGTAAACAAGATTTTCTATCTCGATGCCAATCGAAATGTTATTGATGTCTATAACATGAGTTGGAAAAACTATTTAATTCAGCGTGAAGCAGATGAGCACAGAAGAAAACGTGAGCGGGCAAATGCGGAGAAAAAGGCAGAGATCTTGCAAAAGCAGGGCGAGAAGATGCGCGCAAAAGCTAGCAAAGCAACCGCTGCGCAAGGAATGCTAAGACGTGCTGAGAAGTTGAGAAGTGGATTGGAAGAGGTTAGAAAGGTTGATCGAGTAGCAAAACTACGCTTTCCTACTCCCTCCCCTTGTGGCAAAACTCCAATTACCGCTGCTGAATTATCTAAATCCTATGGCTCACTTGAAATCTTCACCGATGTTGAATTAGCAATTGATAAAGGATCTCGAGTTGTTATCTTGGGATTAAATGGTGCTGGCAAAACAACCTTGCTGCGAATTCTTGCCGGTGATTTAGATCCAGATACTGGACATGTGGAGGCTGGCCATGGTTTAAAAATTGGCTACTACGCGCAGGAGCATGAAACCTTAGATTATGAGCGTTCAGTTTTAGAGAACATGCTTAGCGCCACCAAAGATATTAGAGAGCCAGAGGCAAGAAATGTTTTGGGTTCATTCCTATTTACTGGCGATGATGTCCATAAGCCAGTGAAGGTACTAAGTGGTGGTGAACGAACAAGATTGGCTTTAGCCCTTCTAGTTGTTAGTGCAGCAAATGTATTACTACTCGATGAGCCAACAAATAACTTAGACCCTGCATCTCGTGAGGAAATTCTTGGCGCACTTGCTGAGTATCAAGGCGCAGTAATTCTTGTTTCCCATGATGCTGGCGCAGTTGAAGCATTAAAACCAGAACGGGTATTACTTCTGCCAGATGGTGATGAGGATCTATGGAAAGAAGAGTACTTCGATCTAGTTACGATTGATTAAGCGTCAATCCGCTCCCGATCAATATCAGCATTTGAAATAAACTCTTTACGAGGTGCAACCTCATTGCCCATTAATAACTCAAACATCGCTTCAGCCTTTGTCACATCTTTCATTGTAATTCTTCGCAAAGTTCTCTTATCTGGATCCATAGTTGTCTCACGAAGCTGATCAGCATCCATCTCACCTAATCCTTTATAACGCTGGATTGGCTCTTTCCATCTTTTCCCATCTTTTTTAAGAGCAGTGATAACTTTCTTCATCTCATCATCAGAGTAGGTGTAGTGAACCTCCCCTTTCTTGCCACCAATGACATCAATTCGATGCAATGGCGGGATTGCAGCAAATACTCGACCCGCCTCAACTAATGGGCGCATATAAGAGTTGAATAAAGTTAGAAGCAAACAACGAATATGAGCGCCATCCACATCAGCATCTGACATCAAAATTACTCGGCCATATCTAGCATCATTGATATCAAAAGATTTTCCGCTACCAGCACCGATTACCTGAATAATTGATGCACACTCATTATTTTCCAGCATCTGTGAAAGAGATGCTTTTTGAACATTAAGTATCTTTCCGCGGATTGGCAGGATTGCCTGAAACTCTGAGTTTCTAGCCGCTTTAGTTGTTCCTAAGGCCGAGTCACCCTCAACAATAAATAATTCAGTTCGTGCAGCCTCATCTGATCTACAATCAGATAATTTTGTAGGAAGTGATGAGCTCTCTAATGCATTTTTACGCCGCTGCAAGTCCTTATGGGTTCTAGCTGAAATTCTTGTTCTAGAGGCATTTGCAATCTTTTCTAGAATTAATCGCCCCGTTGCCTTATCAATTCTCTTACCAGTGTTGAAAAATGCTTTCATTTCATCTGCAACCACCTGGCCAACTATTTTGGTAGCAGCAGCTGTTCCCAATACCTCTTTGGTTTGTCCCTCAAATTGTGGTTCTGACATACGTACTGTGACAACCGCAGTTAATCCCTCCTGCACATCATCTTTAATTACATCAATCTCATTATTTTTTAAAGTCTTGGTGGCCCGTAATGCATCATTGACCGCTTTGGTAATCGCTCGCTCAAAGCCTTGAACATGAGTACCACCCTTTGGGGTAGAAATAATATTTACAAAGGAGGAAATAGTTGCTTCATAACCATTGCCCCATTGCATCGCAATATCTACACCCATCTCACGATCCACCTCAGTTGGGGTCATGTGCCCCTTTTCATCCAAGATTGGAACATTTTCGGTATAGGCACCACCTCCTGAAATTCGTATTACCTCTCCAACTGGATCATCTGGTCGCAAAAATGCACAAAACTCCGAGATGCCACCTTTATGAAAAAATGTCTCACTGGTTTTTGTTTTTGCTCTTTTGTCATTAACAATTAAAGTTAAGCCGGGTACTAAATAAGAGGTTTGTCTTGCCCTGGCATATACATCTTCAATTGCAAGGGAGGCTTCTTTTAAGAATATTTGCTTATCAAACCACCATTTAATTCTGGTGCCAGTTACCTTAGCTGATACTTTTCCAATTACCCGCAATCCTGATTTTTCATTAAAACTTGAATTTGGCCCTTCGCCATCAAATATGCCAGCGTGCCCGCGTTTAAAAGACATCCAATAAATTTTGCCATCTCGATCCACTTCGACATCAAGCCGAGATGCAAGTGCGTTAACAACTGAAGCACCTACTCCGTGTAAACCACCGGAGGCTGCGTAGGATCCGCCACCAAATTTTCCACCAGCATGAAGCTTTGTCATTACAACTTCAACACCAGTCAAACCTGTCTTGGGCTCTTTGTCTACCGGAATTCCACGACCATCATCATGAACCTCAACTGAACCATCTGCCTCTAAATTAATTTCAATCTTTTTACAGTGACCAGCGAGTGCTTCATCAACTGCGTTATCAATAATTTCCCACAAGCAATGCATAAGGCCACGAGAATCAGTGGTGCCGATATACATGCCAGGACGTTTTCGAACCGCATCTAATCCCTCAAGAACTGATAAATCTTTTGCTGTATAGGTGCTGATAATTGCAGCAGAGGTGCCATCATCAGCTTTTGTGATTTTCGTTGCCATGGGCAGCTAGATTATCGGCGCGTATACCACCTATAGATGATGCTCGCCGATATTGACCCATATTTATCCACAATTGATACGAAAATGAGATATTTACAACATATTCTCAGTATTTGAGCGGAAAAATTTACTTAATTGAAACCAAATAACCTGCGGGGAATAAAGTATTCATGGTTTGATGTTCCCTTGATGAAACCAACAGATGGAGAGCTGATGAGTAGCCAAATCACAATGGAGCAAACGCCATTGAACTCACTAGACCGCTGTGACCGATGCGGCGCTCAGGCATATGTGCGCGCAATCTTGTTATCAGGTGGCCAACTATTATTCTGTGCTCACCACGCAAAAGCTTACGCTCAAGGATTAAAACCAGTTGTTGCAACTATTCAGGATGAATCTGAAAACTTAGTTGCCAAAGCAGCTAAATAACTACTCGCTTACAAAACCTGCATCGCGATGACTGCCATCGCAAAATGGCTTCTCCTTTGATGCCCCACAGCGGCATAACGAGAAATCAGTTTTTGTTTCCACCACATTACCTTCAGCATCAACAATTTCGACTGTTCCGGTAACTCGGATTGAGGCATTTTTCTTAAACTGCATCTTCACTTTATCACTCATTATTTTCTCTCTCTTAATCTAGATAATCACGTAGTACTTGCGACCTGGATGGGTGGCGCAATTTTGACATTGTTTTAGATTCAATCTGGCGAATTCGCTCTCTAGTTACTCCATAAACCTTGCCAATTTCATCTAAGGTTTTTGGCTGGCCATCAGTTAAGCCAAAGCGCATCGCTACTACCCCAGCCTCTCGTTCAGATAATGTATCTAGCACTGAGTGCAGCTGTTCTTGCAATAAAGTAAAGGAGACAGCATCAGCTGGCACGATCGCCTCTGAATCCTCAATTAGATCTCCAAACTCAGAATCACCCTCTTCACCCAATGGCGTGTGAAGTGAGATTGGCTCTCTTCCGTATTTTTGAACCTCAACAACCTTTTCCGGGGTCATATCTAATTCTTTAGCTAACTCCTCCGGAGTTGGTTCTCTTCCAAGATCTTGCAGCATCTGCCGCTGCACCCTGGCTAACTTATTAATAACCTCCACCATATGTACTGGAATACGAATTGTTCTTGCTTGATCTGCCATCGCTCTGGTAATCGCCTGGCGAATCCACCATGTGGCATAAGTCGAGAATTTGTAACCCTTTGTGTAATCAAACTTTTCAACCGCGCGGATCAAACCTAGATTTCCTTCTTGGATTAGGTCCAAGAACAACATTCCACGGCCGGTATATCGCTTGGCAAGTGAGACTACCAACCGAAGGTTTGCCTCCAGTAGATGGTTCTTATCTCGTTTACCGTTGAGAATGATCTGTTGTAGCTCACGCTTTAACTTCTTATCCATCTTCTTGTCTTTAGCAATTTTTTCCTCGGCAAATAAACCAGCCTCAACTGATTGTGCAAGGGAAACCTCCAGCTCAGCATTTAATAGTGGTACTCGACCAATTAGTTTTAAGTAATCCTTTACTGGATCTGCAGTAGCACCTGCGGTTAATACAGTTTGTGGTGGGGCATCATCCTCTTC
>SHVD01000048.1 GCA_009691185.1 Candidatus Nanopelagicaceae bacterium
CCAATTCCAGGTTGATTTTTTTCTACCCGCTTATCTTGTGCGACTCTCTCTATTTTTGAAGAGTCATAATATGAAATAGTGCGGCCATCAGAAAGTTTGAGATCACTTCGACTTACTCCACCTGGTAATTCTTGGCTCATCATGACCCAAGCGTAGCCGAATGTGAGATCCTTTGAACTGATAAGAAATAGAGTAATCTTAGAAATATTATGCGTGAGAAAATCCTTAAAAAATTATCAGGCCATCCAGTCTCACTTGCAGTTTTAAATTTTGGGCTTTTTACCGTGCATTCAAACGGCAGAATCATAGGCATCCCTGGTTTTCTAGTCGAAACTAGTGCAGGTGAAAAAGTTTTAATTGATACAGGTTTTCCAGAAAAGTATGCAAAAGATATTCAGATGGCCTCAACTGAGGATAATCTTGGCGAGTTTGGTGAGCTTCTTGAGCTTACTTATGAAAATCAACCAGTGGCTCAGTTAGCAAAACTTGGTATATCTAAAGATGATTTAGATTATGTAGTAATTACTCATACTCATATTGACCACGTTGGAAATATTGGAAGTTTCCCCAATGTTCCAATTATCATTGGGAAAGAAGAGCGTGACCTAGAAAAACCAATTTACTGGCGGGGTAAGAAACCGTTGGAATGGCCCGAGGAAGATTATGTTTTAATTACAGAGGACACTATCTTGGGTGAGAATTTTGAAATTCTGCATGTCCCAGGTCATACCCCAGGTGAGCTGTCTATCCTCCTTAAATTACCTGAGAGTGGGTCAATCCTTTTAACAAGTGATGCTATTTCTAGGGAATCTGAGATAGCAGAGGGTTGTCTGGATGCAACCAATCCTGAGCAAGCAATTAACAGTGCAAACCGAATCCTTGAATTAGCTAGGCAAAAAAATGCAATGGTAATCTACGGCCACGGGCCGCAACAATGGAAAGAATTAAAGAAGGCGCCTGATCTATATAAATAAGATTATTAAAGTTACCGAACATCTCGACCTTGATTCAATATGATGACATTCCCACTTGAAACATCCCCCGCAGGAGAGATTAAAAATCCGACCCATGCTGCTATTTCATCTGGTTTCATCGCTCTACCTCTTGGCATTTGAGATATAGCCTTATCTAATACATCTTTACTTAAAACATCAAAGAGTGGAGATTCAGTCATTGCAGGGGCAATTGAATTTACGCATATGCTTTGATTGGCATAGCGCCTTGCTAAATCCTTAGTTAATGTGTCCATCGCTGCTTTGCTGGCTCGATAATGTGGTGGATCAAATACATCAAAATTGTAGGCACCATTTGAGGATATGTTCACAATTTTTTTGATCCCTGGACGTTTCAGCATGGATTTGACCGCTTCTTGAGAGCAATAAAATGCAGATGAAAAGTTAACAGCCATCTGTAAATTAAACTCATCTGAAGGAATATTTGGAAATTCTGACATATAACAATTTCCAGCATTATTAACTAAGGCATCAACTCCACCAAATTTTGTATTAACTGTCATAAATGCATCACTGATTGCAGCAGCATCGGTCAAATCAACCTTATAGGGAAAGATACTCGATGGAAAATCATCCGTAAGCTTTTCAAGGCCACTTTCATTTATATCTAAAGCCATTATTTGGAAGTTATCCTTCACTAACCTGGCCGTGATTGCTCTTCCCATTCCGCCAGCCGCTCCAGTTATAACCACAACTTTCTTATCCATGACTGCAGTCTTGCATAGATGATTAGAATTTGCACTGATATCAATAAAATCAATTAGGTATTATTCATTTGCCGTATCCTCTATACTTTGAATTATGGATCGCTCAGTTGCAGTAAAACTTGATGAGATGGATCCCCTGAAAAAATATAAGAAACTTTTTTACATTGATGATGAGTCTGTCTGTTATTTGGATGGAAATTCATTAGGCAGATTACCCAACAAAACTGTGCTAGATCTTAATAATCTCCTGATCAATGAATGGGGCAAGCATATTGTCGGCGGTTGGGCTGATTGGATCGATGAAGCTGAACGTGTTGGTGACTTAATTGGTCGATCAGCTCTAGGTGCTGCGCCTGGCCAAACACTTGCAATAGATACAAACACAATCAATCTGTATCAGCTAGCTTGGGCTGCCATCAAATCAAATCCAAACCGTAAAAAAATCCTGACAGATCGCGCTAATTTTCCTAGCGATCGGTATGCGATGGAGGGTATTGCAAAGGAGCTTGGTATGGAATTGGTCTACATTGAAAATGAAGATACATCTCTTTCAGAGGGTGAAATTATTACACCGGATCTATTGAGCAAATATCTAGATAGTGATGTTGCGATTGTGACTCTTCAAATTATTCAATATCGATCTGGTGGATTAAATAATTATGCTGAAATTGAAAGCATGGTAATCAAAAATGGTGCTTTGATGCTTTGGGATTGCTCACATGCTCTTGGCTCAGTCAATTTACAGTTTGATCAGAATCAAATTGGCTTGGCGGTTGGCTGCACATATAAGTATGGCAATTCAGGACCAGGAGCCCCTGGCTGGTTATATGTTTCCTCTGAGCTTCAAAGTAAATTGGATGTACCAATACGCGGATGGTTTGGCGTAAAAAATCAATTTGAGATGGGGCCCGTCTTTGAAAAATCTGAGAGCATTCGCGGCTTTCAAATTTCCACACCATCAATTCTGGGCTTACGCTCTGTGAAAAGTGGTTTCGAAATGATCGAGGAAGCAACAATGGATTTGATTCAAGAAAAATGTTTAAAAGGTACTGACTTTATGATTTCTTTGTTTGATGAATGGTTAATTCCTCTGGGTTTTTCCTTAACTACACCAAGAGAGAGAAATAAAAGGTGTGGTCACATCATCATCACCCATCCAGATGGGGCACAAATAGCAGTCGCCTTAAGAAAAATGAAGAAAGTTTTTCCAGATTACCGAGAGCCAAATGGCATACGGTTTTCTTTTTCAGCTCTTCCAACATCTTTTACTGAAATATATGATGGCTTCTACAGACTTAAAGAGCTAGTTGAGTCGGGTGACTATAAAAAAATCTCTTTGACTTCTAGCTCAGTAACCTAAACGGAGTAAAAAAATAGATTAAATTGTGCTTTGGCTTATCAAATTCCAGTGCCTTTGCTTAAATGTATTACAAAACCTTACATTCTGACATATAATTTTCGTATGGAAATTTTTGACTTACGAATTACAGTCGATAGCATCAGCGGCAGATCTGTCTGTGGTCTTAAACCTGGTGATTATTTTGAAGTCACTAATAGCGCCGAATTGCGAATACCTAACAATAAACATTTTTGCATGTATGCAATCGCCTCAGTTCTGCCCTTGTTACCAGCCAAGCAACGTAAAATGGCCGCTGATGACTGGTTGGAACAAGACTCACTAGTTGCTTGTCCAGATCCAGAGGAAAAGATGATTATGAAAATTGAGAGAATAAGAAGTGTTAATTTAAAAGCTAGTGATTTAACTTAATTATTGTTGGTGTGCATTATGTTTCTATGTTTGTCGTCGTACCTCTCCAGAAAATAAACTGGGCCCTTTGGGCCCTTTGCTCGAGCCTTAATATCTTTTATACTTTGTATTTCTTCCTCATCAAATTTTATAAGTGGTATTTGTAAATTGGAATTTAAATGTTCTATATTTCTAGCACCGATGATCACTGCCTTTACGGCAGGTTGGTTATATACATAAGCAGCTGCAACCGTACCAATATCGGTATTATGTTTTTGAGCAATAACATTTAATGCTTCAAGAAGTTTTTGAAAGAGAACCCAACCACCAAACTCCTCAATGATTAATCTGTACTTCATGTTTGATCTTGTCTCAAATGTAGTTGGATCTGAAGCTCCAAGATATTTTTCTGAGAAGAATCCACCAGCGACAGTGCCGTAGCAAAGGATACTAATTTCATTTTCCAGGCAGAAATCTGCCATATCGGTTTCAGCCCTGCCGTCGATTATTGAATATTGGAGCTGAATGGTTGCAGGTTTTAGTCCAGCGTCTACCATTTCACTTAATCGTTCTACATCAAAATTAGTAACACCAATATGCCGAATTTTTCCATCACTTTTTAAGTTAAATAACTCTTCCAAAGCATGAAGATAATGTTTTGCCTCGTATTTCCACCAGTGAAATTGCACCAAATCAATACACTCAACTCCTAACCTATCGAGAGATCGATTTACAATATTTTTTACATCATGGTGATCAAAATGATCTAATTTAGATTCATTTGGCACATATTTTGTGTGAAGTTGTAATTTATCTCTAGCCTTCGATCCATATTTATCGGTGAGGCGGATCAAGACTTTACCTATTAGATCTTCCACCCCGGTATAAATGTCGCCAAAATCAAGAGTAGAGATACCAGATTCTACAAATTCTGCTGTATCTAAAAGTGCTTGTTCGTTTGTGATTTCTTTATTTAATGAGTGCCCTGAACTTAACTGCCACCCACCTTTGATTACTGGGGAGATTTCATAATTGTCTGCAATATGTACCTTTTTCACTGCTGAATTTGAGCTTCTGCTTCAATTTCAACAAGATATTCATCGCCTATCAAGTCAGCAAAAAAAGTTGTGTTTGCAGGTTTTATGTTGGCAAATCTTTCGCCATGGGCTAATAGTGCACCCTTCCAACCTTTACCCTTTCTAACAAATACTCGAGTGCGCACGACATCTGATAATTTAGCACCGAGAGATTCCAGTGAAGACTCAATTTTGTCAATTATAAAATGCGTCTGTGCAATTGGATCATTTTTACCAATAACAAGCTCTCCATGGGTTGCGGTAGTCCCTGAGATCAAAACTCTATTACCAACTTGCACTGCGCGGGAGTATCCAGCTAGGCCCTCCCATAGAGTTCCCGAGTTTATTTGACGAGTACCCATATTTTTCACAGGTTGATAAACAGGAGGAAAGTTATCCAGATGGTGACTTAAATCCCCTGAGGCGGTCAAATAAGGAGTCTTTCGGTACTCATCACCACAGTCACCAGTAATGGGATCAAGTAGATCAGTTGCTTCTTGAATTTTCTTTATTTGTTTCTCCTTTAAATCAAAAGTAAATAATGAGGAGGCGTCCTTAAGATGCATATTTTCACCTAATCTCGCACCAATAATCACTGCACCAACAGCTTTTTGAGTAAGTTGAAACTTACTGGCCAGGGTTGCTATTGAGCGATTTGTTTCTTGACTTATTTTATTTAGAACCTCCAGTAAATTCTGAAATTTTTCCCATCCACCAGCCGCATCGATAAACCTTTTATACTTCATTAATGACCAGTTGGATAAGCCATCTTGTTCAGGCTCTGATTTACCCAGCCATTTTTGCGAAATAAAGCCACCACACAGTGTTCCATAAGCCAAAATGGAAATTGAATTATTTGAACAGTAATCAGCCATTTGACCAGCCCCTCTTCTATCGACTAAAGAAAAAGAGATTTGGTTTGAAACAATATCAATTCCAGTTGATTTTGCAATTCTTAAATGCGCAGTATCAAAATTAGTAGCACCAAGTGCACCTATAAGGCCCTCCTCTTTTAGTTCCTGAAGATAAATTAAAGTATCGAGCCAAAAAGGATTGGCAAAACTCCAAGCGTGATACTGAAGCAAATCTACTTTTTTACTTTTTAAACGTTCCAATCGATTTTCAACTGCGCTTCGCACCTGCGCTCGGGAGACTGGGCCAGGTTGGGGGACCCATTTGGTTAGTAATCTGGCTTTCTTACCTAATGCTTCAAATTTCTTAAACGTTCCTGCAATTATCTCGGCTGATCCATAATGATCTGCCATATCAAATGTATAGAGTCCAGCATCAACATATGGCGACATTAATTTTGCTGTTTTTACCGGATCAAGAGTATTTCCATTTTTTTCCATATCAGCAATTTGCCAAAGGCCCGTGATGACCCTGGAAATTAATAGATCTTTAGAAAGTTTGTGCGATTCGACAATATTTTTTTTCATAAATGCTATTTTTTTAGGAGTGATTTTGTTTTATAGAATCCATCAACTATTTTTTTTACATCTTCACGGTTATTGTAGAAATGAGGGGAGATTCTCACATTGCCGTCGCGACAAGAAGTAATGATTCCGATCTCCTCTAACGCTGCCACATGGGCATTTTCATCAGTAGATGCCACAGCTAGGAGTGAGCCATGAAATTTCGAGTCGATCGGAGTTACCACCTTGCCACCGATTTCAGTAATTCCAGCTCTTATCTCCGAGTGGATTTCAGCCACATATTTTTCAATATTTAAGATTCCAACTTCAAGGATTAATTCCAAGCCTGCAGTTGCTGGATAAAGAGGAGCAATATTAGGGGTGCCATTCTCAAATCTTCTGGCATGGGCTGCCGGTTGGTAGGCATCAATTTTCATTGCGAATATGTCTTGGGCTGCAAACCAACCCGTGACGGTTGGAATTAATGCGCTAGTTGTGCTACCTCTGGCATACATGAAGCCAACTCCAGGAACAGCAAGCATATATTTCTGTAAACCGCCCACAATTATGTCAGCCTTAATCTCATTTACATTAAGAGATAATGATCCAACTGATTGGTAGGCATCTAAAATAACTAACGCACCCATTTTATGAGCAGCTTCAATTATCGGTTGTATGTCTGTACGAACACCATTTCTATAGCAAACATGGGTTATTGCAACTAGCAGGGTCTCTTCATCGATGGCATCAATAAGCGAATTTGTATCTACAGTTAAGTCAGCGTTGTTGGGAATATGAATTACTTTTGCGCCACGAGATTCTTGTGCATGCCATATTTGACCCATTGTTGGAAACTCATTATTGGTGGTAATTATTTTATTTCGCTTACCCTGAAAATTAAGTGAGGTAGCCAGCGCATTTATACCAGCCGAGGCAGAGGTTGTGATAGCTATTTCCTCTGGTTTAGCTGACAAAAATTGTGCCATCAATTTACGGACAATTTCTTGCTGAGTCACCCAATCATTCCAAGCTGAACCTTTTTCTTCCAGCGTTGAAATGTAGGTTGTGAAGGATTTCTTTACTGAGTTGGCCAGCGCGCCATGGGAACAAGAGTTCACATAGGTAAGTTTTTCAAACAGAGGAAACTCTGATCGATACTTTGATGCTAAATCAATGGTGGTCAAGATACCTTCCTTCGTTGGCTGATATTAATCTGATTCGGAGTAGCCCGGAGCCGGTTTGCCATCTGGGTAATAAGCAGCAGCTGGTGAGCCCTCAGGTCGAAATACGCCAAGTAACCAGAGATCCTCTTGGGCAGTATTTGAAAGCGCGTGAAGCAATCTTGGCACCACTGCAAAAGCCGATCCAGCAGCGAGTAATTGACTTTGATCACCTGATTTAAACTCACCATTGCCGCGCAGAATATAACAAATCTCATCATAGAGGTGATAGTGGGAAGGTGCTCCAGAGGGTGGAATGAAACCAACAAACATTGTTGCATCAGATGAACCATTACTTGCATCAAAAATTACCTCAAACTGTCGATCAGAGGTTGCATTTGCTTTCACATTTCTGCCCTGCACTACAGATCGAGTGAAATTTGCGGCAGCCCGAGTTTGCTTTCGGCCATAAGGCCCAGAGGAGTCGGGGATGCGCACCTCTAAGGCGATTAAATTATCTGCAAAGGTCCAAATGAATGTTTCACCACTTCGTATTTGAATGGCATGTCCTGCCTCTACTTTAATAGAGTCATTTGCGTTATCCCCAGCTCGCCCCATAACTTCTAAATTGGCACTTCCAGAGCGCACAAATATCAGTGTGGTGTTCTGATCGCAGCCTTTAGGTGAAGAGTTACCGGTCAGGTGTATTTCAGTCGCCGTCATAGCTTCTGCGTACGGATGAGGGTTTATGAGATTAAAGCACTGGCCTTGCCCGCGCATTACGATATCTTCTGGCAGTAGGGTAGTGGCAGTAAATACTTCGCCTGGTTTCATGTCATGAAAGGTATCGCAAAAATGAAATTTCTTAAACATGCAAGTGCAATCTGGAGCGGATCAGTCCCAACAGGCACTGGGTCCATGAAATTAGGAAAGAATGGTGAATCATTACCATTTTCCCTGAAATCTCGCATTGAAGAAGTAACTATGACAAACCCTGAGGAGTTAATTGGCGCAGCTCATGCTGGCTGTTTTTCAATGGCGTTATCAGATTTAATTGAAGGGGCAGGTAGTGCACCCGGAGTCGTTGAGACGAGTGCCAAAGTTACTCTCGAACAAAGATCAGATGGTTTTTGGATCAGCGAAATTCACCTGACAGTTCGTGGTTCCAAGCAAGAGATGACAAATGATGAGTTTAAAATCTTGGCGGAGAAAGCAAAGCTAACCTGTCCGGTTTCAAAACTGTACTCAAGTGCAATAATTACTCTTGATGCTGCGTTGAGTTAAATTCAGCGTATTTATACCAAGTTCAGGCTGAGGAAATGATGGCTCCATCCCATCGTATGACATCTTTTTTTCCAGTAATAATAATCTGGTGATAAGGTAAAGCAGTGAGTCAAAATACGCCGGGTGCCAGATTCACCAAGGCAGTTAAAGAGGAGTCACCGCTACAAATTATTGGCACGATTAATGCAAATCATGCACTTTTGGCAAAACGGGCTGGGTATAAGGCAATTTATTTGTCAGGTGGTGGATTCGACTTTATTGAGTTCGGCTTATCACCCATTGGGGTGACGATTGCCGGTAAATTACCTTCATTTAATAATTGTGGACCAAATTTTCTAACAAACTCTAAAATCCCCTTAATGACTGCAACAGGGCATCGAACCCCAGTCAAAAAACTCTGGCATATTGGCGCATCTACCCATCCGGGGCCAGGGCTTGGCGGTGGCTCAGGATTTATTGTCGCTCAAAAACTTACAAAAAAAAGTTTATTGCGTAAAATTTTACAAAAATA